>JASHON010000156.1 GCA_030041095.1 Terriglobia bacterium | reverse complement strand
AGTATTTGAGAGAAGATGCTGCATACTCGATTCACGGTGGAACCTCCTTCAGTTGAGATTAATCGTGCGGCAACACAAAACCTCAACTTACCGGAGATTCCGCCTTTTTCAAAAACCTAATTTGGACAAGCCTGGGTTTCAAACCCGCCCCTACTCAATTTTCAAGACAGGGCATGACTTCAGTCATGCCGACTCAGCTCCGCCGATCGCCGGGCTTTACAGGTTGCGGAAAAAGGCCCGTCTGTCATGCTGAGCGAAGCGAAGCATCTCTGTATTTGTCTGGACACGAATGCGAGGATTCTTCGCTACGTGCAGAATGACATTTGCAGTGCCGCATGGGTCCGCTGCGGCTCTGCCGCCTGACGTGCGGAAAGGCTTGCCTTTCCGCGACCGCCAGGGTCGAATTATTTTAGGGCGAGGCTGTGCCTCGCCGTGAAGTTTCTACATTTCACACGCCGTTTCCCGAGCACTCGGGCAGTCCCTCCGTGGCCCCGTATCAGGGCATGACTTCAGTCATGCCGACTCAGCTCCGCCGATCGCCGGGCTTTAGCCCCTGCGGAAAAACTCGGCAGCGCGAACGTACCGCCGGCATCCTGCCGGCTTCAAAATGTGCCGCCTCTCAAAGTCGGAAGCGGTAACGGATCTCTCCATAAATCTCAAACGGATCGGCGTAATGGGTCCCGCCAAACGTGTTGCTCGTATCCAGCAGAAACCGTGCGTCCCCTACGTTGAGAGCATTCAAATCAAGAGACCAGTTTTCCCCAAACGATTTGCCGATGGAGAGCCCCACCGTCGTGTGCGGCGGCAAGTGAGCCGGGCCGTTTCCATTCACGAATCCTGACCCAAACTCCACCGTGGCCGTTGCCCACGCTTGCTTCGGGAGCGAAGAGGTGAGAACCGCGCTCGCGGTGTTTCGCTGGTCGTGGTCGAGATAGAAATAACTGGTGGGCGCAAATTCGATCAAACCGCCGGTGATGGGTCCAAGCCCTTTTGCCACTTGGTTCGAATAAGCGATATGAAGCTGCAATCGTTGCCGGAGCTCGGGCGATTGCAGAATCACTTCGTTGCCCTGGATGAGCGCCGCGAGGTCCGTGAGAGGCAGGAAGATGTCTGAGTTTCCAATCTCATCGTGATCCAGGAAGTTCTGCGCGCTGGTGCGGAAATGGTCGAGATTCAGGAACCAGCCCCGCGTGGGAATGGAAATGCCCGCGTCCCATTGGCGATCTCGCTCGCCCGGCAATGGAACGAATCCGAATCCTTGCTGGACGGCAAAACCGAGCAACGGACCGGAGACCGTATCGAGCGGCGGTGGCTGATAGTATTGCGCGTAATAGCCGTGGAGCACCCAATCGACGCGGGGAAATTTTATGGCGGCGCCGAGCCGCGGCGAAGCGGCCGTCTCGTTCAAAAGGCCCGAATAGCGCGTGTAACGAAGCCCGCCGTTGAGCGAGAGCCAGGACGTGGGACGAATTTGGTCCTGAAAGAATCCGGCTTCCAGATTCCCGGAAGGTGTCACCTGCTGCTGGACCGGCGGGCCGGTCATGGGATTGCTCCTCAAGCCGAAAAAGATGTTATCAAATTGGCCGAAGGTTTCGAAGCCCACTTCCGCGTTCTGCTTCGCGGCCACAACGCTGAGCGTGGTTTGAGCCCCTGCGTAATTCGATCGGTGATTGTCATTCAGGATGTAAGGCGTGTCGTTCGGGCCGCCCAGATAATTGGCTCGATTGAAGTGGAAAAAGGGAGAAACGATGAGCGTGGCGCTGGGATCAAACGTGTGAACCCACGAGAAATTAACGAAAGCATCGCGCTCGATGTCCAGGTCCCGGATGCCCGCAGTCTGCTCTTCAGGCGTGTTCGGGATCTGATAGTGATCGCCGCGCACGGAAGCCACCAGGCGCAACTGGTCCTTGGACGTAGCATTGAAGAAGAGATCGCCGAAGCCGCCCAAGCCGCTGTCCATATCATGAAGCGCCTGGCTCACTGGCGTCATCAGGCCAAGATCGGACCGGTTGGCGTCCAAACTTCCGTAATAGGCGAACCGGTCGGTATGGCCGCCAAAACTGAGCTGGTCGTTCGTCTGATCGTAGTTGCCAAAGCTCGTAATCAACTCGCCGCTGTTGTTGAATTCGAATCCGGAACGCGGAACCACGTTGAAGACGCCGTACGTGCGATCTCCATATTCAGCGGAATAGCCTCCCGTTGCCATCTCCACATAATCCGCATTCAGAGGATTGAATTGCGGTCCCACATTCGTCGCGATGTTGGTGTTAGGCACCGGGACTCCGTCCACTTCCCACGTTACCTGATGCCCGCCGCGCACGTGCAGCATGTCGTGAACCATGTACGCGCCGGGAACGTAATCGGTAATCATGGCCAGACTGTTGGCGCGGTCGGCGCCCGGCGTGCGAGCGATCGTCTGCCCGCTGACGAGCGTTTCTGTGGATGAGGACCGCGTGTTGAGGGTCTCCGGCGCGGCTGAAACCTTCACCGTTTCCCGCGCCGTCTGAACGAACATCTGGCAATGGATGATGGGAGCGCTGCCGGATATAACGGTGACCGCCTCGTCGAACGGTCCAAAACCTTTCGCTCTCACATCCAAGGTATATTCGCCAACGGGAACAGGGCTGAATTCAAACTCGCCGTTAGCGTTCGAAGACGCGGTTTTGATCCAGGCGGAGCCCCGGGCGCGCAGAGTCACCTGCGCGGCGTCGATAGGCCGGTGCTGTGGATCGTGAACGATTCCTCGCACATTCCCGAATATGGTGGCGTACGCCACACTTGCTGACAGCAAAGCCGTCGCCACGTAGAACGTGGCACACTTCTTCCTCATAACAAACCTCCCAAAACAGCGATGCGCGCTCGCACGGAATCGCGAAACGCGGGCTGAGGTCACCACCACAAGAAAACCGGGCATGAACTTTCCCGCGGCCATGCGACACGTGCAACGCACACCTCGCGGGTTCGACGCGCGTTGCTCAACCCATGCGCCTCTGACGATGCAAGTTATCTTGTGGGGTCCATCTAAATTTTGGCTGCGCTAAGCACGAGCTTTGGGAGGAGGTTCAAGCGGAGAGGAATAGCCTTGAAATGGAGAAGCGAATTCGGCAAGCAGCCGAATAGCGAAGTGCGCCGGGCGGGGAATTCGCTGGCCCGAGGGCAACTCAAACCGAAACTCAAAACGCCCCATCACTTGTGGCGGGACGGCCCGGGATAAAGAACACTCGCAACGCACGGCGCTGCCGGAATGAGAGGAATTCATAGGGCAGGAGCCCGGCATCGCGTCCGCGTGCATTTTCGTCATGCCGCAGCATTCACCCGAGCAACAGCACCCGCTCATGCAACACGGTCGTCCGCCAAGCGCACAGAGGGGCGCCAAGCCGGGCAAGATCCCCAGGCTGAACACGGCGAGTAACATCCAGGCGTGGCTGAGCCGTCGCACCTGAATAGATTATCACGTCAGCCCACCTCAGAGCGTTGCCATCCCGCCCGCACCGCGCGGACCACCGCCGCCGCGAATGGTGCGCCGGCATCTTGCCGGCCTCCGTTGAATTGAAGCGAGTCGCCGGCAAGATGCCGGCGCTACGTCAACTCCCGAAAGAGTTTTTCCGCAGCGTGTTTAGCCGCTGGCCGGCGCAACCAAGGGCTGATCACGCTGCGGAAAAAGCCCAGTCTGTCATGCTGAGCGAAGCGAAGCATCTCTGTATTTGTCTGGAAACGAATGCTGGGATTCTTCGCCGCGCGCAGAATGACATTTGCAGTGTCGTATTGGCACCTGATGCGGCTCTGCCGCCTGACGTGCGGAAAGGCTTGCCTTTCCGCGACCGCCAGGGTCGAATTATTTTAGGGCGAGGCTGCGCCTCGCGCCCTGCGGTTTCCACATTTCACACGCCGTTTCCCGGGCGCTCCGGCAGTCCCTCCGTATCCCCGTATCAGGGCATGACTTCAGTCATGCCGCACTGCGTCGCAAACCCCAGCGGCTTTAGCCGCTGGCCGGCACAACCAAAGGCTAGACACGCCTCGGGAAAGCGCCGGTTTGTCATGCTGAGCGAAGCGAAGCATCTCTGCATTTCTTTGGAAACGAATGCTGGGATTGTTCGCTAGGCGCGGAATGACATTCGTTGGGGGCGCGTTTCAGCATCCTGCAAAGTTCGTTGACCCGGTCGCATGTCTCGGCCCGGCGGCCGCCGTGCCCTGGAGTTTCCACCTTTGCGGAGCAGCGTCGGATGGGCCTGATGCGGCTGTGCCGCGTGACGTGCGGAAAGGCTTGCCTTTCCGGACCTGAACCCTCTGATCATTCCCTTTTTTTTCGAAAGCGAGGCTGCGCCTCGCGCCCCCGTATCAGGGCATGACTTCAGTCATGCCGCAAAGATGCGGAAGGAAAGAGGGCTTTACAGGCTGCGGAAAGAGTCTTTCGGGAGTCGACGTAGCGCCGGCATCTTGCCGGCCTCCGTTGAATTGAAGCGAGTCGCCGGCAAGATGCCGGCGCTACATTCGTCGGGTGCTGAGTTTTAATAATGATAGCCTACTATGATAAGCTAGTCCCATGCAGACTTGCAACGCGCCAACGCAGCCGAAACCGTCAGCGCAGAGGAAAAAACAAACGCGAATGGATGGAGGGAAACCAGCGCCTTCGACCTACTTATAGATTGTTGCAGACTTGAAAAGACTGCCAGAGACAGAGCCGATGAAAACATCACGTTATCAGACGTCGGAACCCACGAGCATCAAAAAACCGTGACCAACAAACCCAGTAAGTTGCTGAAAACAATGAGTGGCAATCAGGCTCACAACCAACAAACCCAGTAAGTTTATGAAAATGCAACGGGTTATCGAAATTCATCGCGTGCTATCCCAGTAAGTATTTGAAAACAACAGGACTAATCAAGAGTCAGAATTTGTGAACGTGATATGAAGTTTTTTCCAAAAGATCGGGCTCCTGAAGAAGCAGACCCCCGCCTGCGCCATACAGAGGCCGAAGCTGAAAATAAACGGCGGGCATTGGTTCATCGCGGCGGCGACTTGAAAATCATGGCGACTACAGTGAAGGCAAGCATCAGCAAGACGAACCAAACCAGAGCGCGAAACAAAACGCTGGTTTGAGCTTCGATCACCGGGCATGGGGATTCAGGGGTTCTGCGGCGGTTCAGATACCACGGAAAGAAGATCAGCCACAGAAAGAGCGTCAGAAGGCCCCAGCGCCAGGGATGCGGAAGGGTAATATGGCGGGCATCGTAAAAGACCCAAGCCGCGCAAACGAGCTGCAGAGCGAAAGCGGCGGCAGCCAGATCGGTGGGGACGCCGTGAAAGAAGTAAGCCACCACATTGGCCAGCACGATCCAACCGCCCACAAAGGCCAGAAACATCGGCCACGAGAATTGCGTTTTGCCTTTTGCCGCCGGAGCCTGTTCCGGCCGGACGGGCTGGGGCGATGGGGCGGTTGGCGCATAGGAAACTCTGGCCAGGTCGATGGGCTTTCTGCACGCCACGCAGACGCGGCACTCAGGGGCAAGCATCTGGCCGCATTCGGGACAGGCAAAGGGCTCCCGCGGCATTTCCGTGAAAGTCGCTTCACCCTCTGCCCCTAAAGCGTGGATGTCCTCTGTCATTGCTCAGCCTGATTCTAACCCGAATTCCTTTCCCGGCTCAATTTTTGTAGGAAAAACGCGTGGCCGAATGCAGGGTCGCTATGATACATTTTTTCTGACGGGAATCTGGAACCCGCTTGTCCCACTGGGCGTATTCAATATCAGACATCGTAAACCTGTGACGCGGAGGTGTGGCATGTATTGCGCGAATTGCGGCGCCCGGCTCGAAGAGGGCCAGAGCTTTTGCAGTGCCTGTGGAAAATCCGCTCCATCCGGGCCGCTCCCGGCAGCTCCGGCAACGCCGCGGGCCGGCGGACGAGTGGCAGGCCACGTTCAGGTGGTGGCCATACTGTGGATCGTCTACTCAGTTTTCCGCGTGGCGGGCGGGCTCGCCATGCTTTTCTTCGGAGGCCTGGGTCTGTCTTTTATTCCCATGCGCGCCTTCCCCTTTCCGTTTCGCTCGTGGATCATGTCTGCAATGGCCTTTGGCGGAATCCTGTTTCTGGCGTACGCGGCTGCAGGCTTCATCGCGGCCTGGGGATTGTTCGAGCGGCAGGCGTGGGCGCGGGTTCTGACGCTGGTGCTGAGCATCCTGGCGCTGCTGCAGATTCCTTTTGGCACAGCGTTGGGCATTTATAGCCTGTGGGTGCTTCTTCCGTCTCAATCGGCGGAAGAGTACCGGCAAATGGCTCATTAGCGCCGGGCTTTGGCCCGCAAGCTCTTGACAGGCGGGCACAAGCTGGAGTTAGATACTTGGCAGGGGAGTTGGCGAAAGAAACACGATGCACGCTGAGAAAGACTTGATCGCCAACGGCGGTTGAGGCGGGGAAGTGTAGCGTATGGCCCGACTGAGTGGAAACGCCGGGAGAATATCCAAAACTAGGTGACGATAAGCACAAATCAATCCACTAGGAGGAATGCAATGGTCAAGAAGCTCGTGATGGTAACGTTCACGGTGGTGGCGTTCGGTTGCATGGCTTTTGGGGCGCGTCACGTTTTTTACGGTCAGGTGAGTGACAGCATGTGTGGTGCGAAACATCATCGGACCTCGGCAGCAGAGATTCAGTGCGTCAAGAGCTGCGTTTCCAGGGGCTCAAAGTACGTGCTGGTGGTTCGTGAAAGCGGCGCGTACAAGGTCTATCAGGTGGAACCGCAGTCGAAGTTTGCGGACTTTGCCGGCAAGCATGTTCGCGTGCAGGGCTCTCTCAGTGGGGAGACGATCACTGCGGAAACGGTGTCGTTGCCGCATTACATGCACAAGAAATCCCCAGCAGCGAGCTCCACAGGCAGCGGGCTTTAACCGGCGCTGTGCGGCCGCGCGCGCGGGCCGGGGAGTTGTGTGCAGTCATTTCATCCCTCACTTCTTCGGAGGCGTCAAGGCGTGAAGGGATGTTGCGTTGAATTGCCGCATCATTCTGCAGAGAGAGGTGAAATTTCATGATCAAGAGAGGTCTTCTTACACTAATGGGGCTCGCGCTCGTGAGCTTCCTGGGATGCGCCGGACTTTTCGCTCAAGCGACGTCGCAGGGAGCGGCGCCTGCACCGAAGGCTACCACGCATCACGCCATGCGCCGGGCTCACAGTGCGAATCCCATGGCGCAGTACCAAACCGGAATTCACAACGTGTCTGGAACCTTGACCACAGTGGATTCCTCCAAGCACTTGGTTATCGTGAAAGATTCGGACGGAATTCCGTTTGACTTCGTTGTAACTCGAGGAACGAGAATCGAGGTCAATGGAAAGAAAGATACACTCGATGCCCTCGATGGCCAGACCAACCAGCAGGTGACCGTGAAGTTTAGAGATGATTTGCACTCAGGCCTGAGAGCCGTCAACGTGACGGTGGGAGGATAGGCCGAAGTGCTCTGGCGCCGCTTACGGCAGGGGGAGCGACCCGATGATGCGGTTGCTCCCTCCTCCGTTGGTGAGTTGCGACCAGAGATCGATGGCCGACATGGCCGGGATGAAAAGAGGTACGGTATCGCCTCTCCGCCCGGCTCCGGCGGGTTCATGAAGAAACCGCCGGATAGGTCCGCGGCTTGTCCCGTAACGGCGGTCTACCACTACGGGAAAATGTTCGGCTGAAGAGTTCGTGAAATCTGTCCGTCCCAACCATGCCCGCCGTTACGACAGCCCCGCTCGATCACTGGCAAACCAGAAAATGTCGAAAGCGCAGTCGAGTGGTCGTTGATTATTATATAATAAGTTAATGAATTACTTGACATATATTCTGACGGCGCGTAGAATTAGATCGTGGCGCTGGCGGGAACCAATCCGATTACCGGCAGTCTCTCTCTGCCTCCGGCGGTACTGACTTCGTCTCCTGAAGCTAACCTGACAAAAATCCTGTTCATTCTGGAAGACTCGCAGTTGGCGCAGCGCTGTGTATCTCTGCTTAAATCCGCGGGCCTTGCGTGGTCGCCTTCGATCATTAATTCTGCGGAGCCTTTGGGCGAGTCCACAGCTCCGTTTGAATACGACCTCGTGGTCGGCTCGTGGAGATCAGCCGATGGGTGCGGCAGAAGCACGCTTGATAAGTTGAGAGACAGCGGCATTAACGCGCCGTTCATTCTCATAGCGCCGGAAGACTCCGTACCTGACATTGGAGAGATTCTTCGCCGCGGAGTCGAAGACTGGCTGAGCCTCAGCGAGCTTTCGCGGCTGCCGTTTGTGGCGATGAAGGCGCTCGAAGCAAAAGCCCTGAAGGAAGAGCTGGCCCGGGCGAATCGAGCACGCCGTCTTGCCGAAGATCGGTACAGGTCTTTGTTTGAGCAGGACGCCGCTGGCGTATTTCGGTGCTATGCAGATGGCTTGATCCTGGATCTGAATGCGACTTGTGCGTGGATGTTGGGTTACGCCACGTGCGACGAGGCGCGCGGCCGCCACCTGCAGGATAGCGCTGCCAATAAAGACGACGTGCAATATCTCCTGCGGCGCACGCAGGAAAAGAAGGCGGTCAGCAACCTGGAGCTGGAAATTCTGCGGCCGGGCGGTGAGACCGTGTCGGCCACGGCGAGCGGCCGGCTCGTGGAGCAGGAGGCGGGGTTGGAACCCGTCGTTGAAGGCATCTTGATGGATATCACGCGGTGGAAGCTGGCGGAAGACGGCGTCCGCCGGGCCGAACAGCGATTTCGCACGCTGCTCGAGAAGAGCCCGAACGGCATCTCGCTGCTGGATGCCGAAGGAAGAGTTCTTTATTCCAGCCATGCGGTGAGCCCCATATTCGGATATGCGCTTGATGAGCGCGTGGGCAAGAACGCTTTCGAGCTCATTCATCCTGATGACGCTTCCGAGGTGGCCTCGGTCTTTGCCAGGCTCGTGCAGAATCCTTACGGCTCCGCGGCGTCTCAGTTCCGCTACCAGCATAAGGACGGCTCCTGGCGCTGGATTGAGGCGCTGGGCACCAATCTCCTGGATGATCCGAGCGTGAGCGCCATCGTCGTCAACTACCGCGACGTGACCGGGCGGCGCAGGCTTCAGGAGCAACTGTTTCAGGCTCAGAAAATGGAAGCCGTAGGAAGGCTTGCGGGCGGCGTCGCGCATGACTTCAACAACCTGCTCACGGCCATCCTGGGTTACAGCGACATGGTTATCGAAAAGCTGCCGGACACGAACGGCGTGCATCGGTACGTGACCCAGATCAAGAAGGCTGGCGAACGCGCTGCGTCCCTTACGCGCCAATTGCTGGCATTCAGCCGCCTGCAAGTGATGTCGCCCCAAGTGCTCGATTTGAACGCCGTCGTTTCCGACATGAGCCAAATGCTGCGCCGGATGATGGGGGAAGACATCCGTGTGCAGGTCGAGCCGGCAGCCACGTTAGGGCGAGTGAAAGCCGACCCATCGCAGATCGAACAGGTTGTTCTGAATCTCGCGGTGAATGCTCGCGACGCCATGCTCCATGGCGGCGAGCTGACCATCAGAACTTCGAACGTCTCCGTTCCTGAAGCGATGGTCGAGGGTCACGTTCAAGTGGAACCCGGGGATTACGTGCTGCTCGAAATGTCGGATACCGGCTGCGGCATGGACGCGGAGACGAGAGCTCGTGTTTTCGAGCCATTTTTCACGACCAAAGAAAAAGGCAAAGGGACCGGCCTTGGCCTTTCTACGGTCTACGGCATCATCAAGCAGAGTGGAGGCTACATTTGGGCTGCGAGCGAGCCGGGCCTCGGCAGCACGTTTACGATCTACCTTCCCACCGTGAGCGAGCCTCTATCCGCGGTGAAGCCCATCGAAGCGCCCGAGCAAGGCCACAGAGGCGTCGAAACGCTCCTACTGGTGGAGGATGACGGCTCGGTCAGGGGTTTGCTTCGACGGGTTTTGAGATCGAGGGGATACCGCGTGCTTGAAGCGAACAACGGTGAACAGGGGCTTGCGCTCTGTACGGATCTTCAGGGGAGCAGCATTCACCTGATTCTCACGGACGTGGTGATGCCCGGCCTGACCGGTCCGGAATTCGCGCGGCGTGCACGCTCCCTTCACCCGGAGTCCCAGATACTTTTCATGACGGGCTATGCCGGCAATTGCGTGGGCGGAACTGAAGTGCTCGAGCCCAACGCCTACTGCATCCAAAAGCCATTTTCCACGGAAGTCCTCGCAGCGAAAGTCCGCTCGATTCTCGATGGCTCGGAAGAGGCAGAGCTCGACGCCGAACCATCATCAAGTGAGGGGGCTACGGCGTAGGTCGGATCAGCGGCTTGCGCAGGGTTGGCCCAGCGGGAACGACGCGTGCGAAGTGAGCGTCCAGTCCGCTCTCTCTCCGGCCATCAGTTTGAAGTAACCCGCCGCGGCAATCATGGCGGCATTGTCCGTGGATAGCAGGAGCGAAGGGAAGAACACCTCAAAGCCGCCGTTTCTCGCAGCCTCCGCGAAACGCGCGCGGAGCAGGGAATTGCAGGCGACGCCACCCGCAACGAAGATTGAGCTCACGCGAAGGCCGTTGGCGGCCGCGAAGGTCCGCCCGGTCAAATCCGTAACCACAGCGTGCTGAAAGCTCGCCAGCAGGTCCAGAGTTGCTTGGGAACAATGCTGGCGAAGCTCGTCCAGGCTCACCTTGCCGCACGCCTTGCGCCATTCGGCGCGAGCCGCAGCTTCCGCCGCCAGCGCGCCCTCGCGTATGCGATAAAGCACTGCTGTTTTCAAGCCGGAGAAGCTGAAATCCAGTGGATTTCCCCTCATGCGGATGGGACCGAGCTTGACGGCGCGGCTGTCGCCGTAAGGCGCGAGGCGGTCGATGACCGGCCCTCCGGGATAACCGAGCGCAAGCAGCTTGGCTACTTTGTCAAAAGCTTCGCCGGCGGCGTCATCGCGGGTCTGGCCGAGACGGTAATAGGAGAAGACGGGCGCAGGGGCTGGCTCATCTGCCACAACACGAAACAGGCTGGTATGTCCGCCTGAGACCACGAGCGTCACGTTGGGAAACTGAGGCGCGATGTCCGTAAGACCCGCGCGCCGGGCCAGCTTATTCTCCAGCCAGGCGGAATGGATGTGGCCTTCAAGGTGATTGACTCCTACGAGAGGCCGATCCAGCGCCATCGCCAGGGCCTTTGCATAGACCAGCCCCACCAGGAGCGAGCCTGCGAGTCCGGGCCCTTCGGTCACCGCAATCGCATCCAGACCCTTCAATTCCGTCCCCGCCTGCTCGCATGCCGCCTCGACCACCGGTTCGATTCTTCTCAGATGCTCGCGGCTGGCAAGCTCCGGGACCACGCCTCCGTACTTTTCGTGCGTCGCAACCTGAGAGGCCACCACGTTCGAAAGCACGCGCTCTCCATCGTCAACCACGGCGGCCGCGGTTTCATCGCAGCTTGATTCAATTCCGAGCACGCGCATCAGGTTCAGGCCCTGAAACTTATGCTAGCATAGCCTCTGGTAGGGGCTGAACAGGCTGCGGAAATTGAAGGGAGTTGCCGGCTGGAAGCCGGCGCTACGTCAATTCCCCAAAAGACTCTTTCCGCAGCCTGTGAAGCCGCCAGAGGTGAACATGGAAATCCGCAAGGCTGTGTTGCCCGTTGCCGGGCTGGGGACGCGCTTCCTGCCTGCCACAAAGGCCCAACCCAAGGAAATGCTTCCCATCGTGGACAAGCCTCTCGTCCAATATGCCGTGGAAGAGGTTGCGGCGTCCGGCGTCCCGCTGGCCATATTTGTGACAGGACGCGGTAAAGACGCCATCGAAGATCACTTTGATGTTTCCTTCGAGCTGGAGCAAATGCTTGCCGGACGCGGCAAGGAAGAAATGCTGCGGCAGGTGCAATCGGTCTCTGGCTTGGTGCAAATGACGTACGTCAGGCAGAAGAATCCGTTGGGCTTGGGCCACGCGATTCTTGTGGCGCGGGACTTGGTGGGCGAAGAGCCTTTCGCCGTCCTGCTTTCCGATGACATTATTGACAGCGAAACGCCTTGTCTGCGCCAGATGATTGACGTGTTTACACGCTATGGAAGAAGCGTGGTTGCCATTCAGCGGGTTGAGCGGAGGGCCGTTTCGAGTTATGGCGTGATTAAAGGCCACGCGGTGGTTGACCATAATTGGAAGGGTCGGTTGTTCCGCATCACGGACATGGTGGAAAAGCCGCAGCCTCGCCAGGCGCCCTCAAACCTGGCGATCATTGGCCGCTATATTCTTACGCCGGCGATATTCAAGGAGCTGAGTGCGACCGGGCGCGGCGCCGGATCGGAGATCCAACTGACCGACGCGCTTCACCGATTGCTCGAGAAGGAGCCGATTTACGGCTATGTCTTCGAGGGACAGCGATACGACGCGGGTGATAAGCTCGGATTCCTGCAAGCGACGGTGGAAATCGCGTTGAAGCGGCCGGAGCTGGGTAAGCCCTTTCGAAAATATCTGAAGAGCTTAAAACTCTAACAGGATATTGATCGAAGCCGCCGTGCATCAGGGCATGACTTCAGTCATGCCCCGAGTTTCTACATTTGTCGAGGAGTGTCGCCGGGGCACCGTGCGGCTCCGCCGCCTGACGTGCGGAAAGGCTTGCCTTTCCGGACATGAACCCTCCAATCGTTCCTTCTTTTTTCGAAAGCGAGGCTACGCCTCGCGCCGGGGAGTTTCTACATTTTGTACGGCGTTTCCCGGGTACCCCAGCAGCCGCTTCGGTGCCCCTGTATCAGGGCATGACTTCAGTCCACACGCCCTTTCCCGAGCCCTCGGCCGGCCACTTCGGTACGCCGTGTATCAGGGCATGACTTCAGTCATGCCGTAAAGACGCGGAAGGGAAGAGGGCTTTAGCCCCTGCTGACGCGTACGGCTTCAGCTACTTGGCGAATCGAAAAACTGCAGCGGCTAAACAGGCTGCGGAAAAACTCGACGCCACGGGTGGTGCGCCGGCATCTTGCCGGCCCCCGATGAATTGAAGGAAGTTGCCGGCTGGACGCCGGCGTTACGGTCAACTCCCGAAAGGCTTTTCCGCAGCCTGCGAGTGGGCGTAACGTTGCGTTCGATGCGCAGCTATTTTGTGCTGGACGTGGTTTCGGCAGGCTTGGATGATGCGCTCGGCTTTGCGTCTGAGGCGCCGGCGTTGTTGGAGGATTTGGACCCTTGCTCCTTCGTCTTTGAGTCTCTTCCCTCGCCACCCGACGATTTTTTGGCGTAGTCGGTGACGTACCACCCTGTCCCCTTGAATTGTATCGCAGGTGACGAAATCAGCCGCTCCAGCTTGCCGCCGCACTTCTCACATTTCTGGAGCGGTGGGTCGGAGAATTTCTGGATTTTTTCGAAGTGTGTCTTGCAATCCAGACATTGATATTCGTAAAGTGGCAACTTTTCCTCCTGATGCTCGATCGTGCTCTACAGAGCCGCGGTCACGCTGTCGTTAGCTTGAAGCAGCGCATTCTGCAGCGATCGCCGGTAAAAGTTCTGGATGGCGCCAGATGCCAGTATAACATGTCCGGTTGCAGCCGGCGGCTTGTGAAGAGCACGGTCAATTTGTTCTGACTGGGCGCTGAAAAAACACTTCGGGTGATGTCATGCTGAGCGTAGCGAAGCATCTCGGCATTTGAAAAATCAAGCAAAATAAGCTGATTCCCGCGAAGGCATGTGGAGGGTTTCATTGCCTTCCCGGGACGCCGCATCGATTTTCCGGCTCGGCGTCTCTCTGAATTCGCCGCCTTTTTCATAGGCCGCCATTATCTATCGCTGAATCAGCCACTTCAACTACATATAGAAGTTCCAGAGTCCAATGCCACAAGCCCTTGTATTTTTTCTCTTGACATTGCCCCAGAGCCGGAGCTACATTGCTCCACAGCGCACAACCCAGGCGGCTGGGTTCTTACGCGGGGCGCCGCGATGGAAATGAGTTACGTTCTGGCTGGTGAATTTCCGAGAAGTGGTGGCAGCCAGTTTGAGCCCGGAGTTGCTTCCTTGCTCTTTCCCTCCCAACAGCCCGTGGTCATGAAAGCGTGCGGTAGCAGGGCCGCGACTTCCTGCTTAACCCCCTAAGGAAGGACTTACCCCATCTAATGTATTGTTGGAGGTTTTATGGCGGAGCGAGAGGTTACTACAACGGTATTACACGGATCGGAAAGCTCGAAAGCTCAACAGAAGCGCGGGCTCGCGTGCCGGCGCTATTTCACCAAGCCTGGCTCACATCCTTTTGACGAAATCGAGTGGGAGCTGCGAACGGCATCCATTCAGAATGAGCGCGGAGAAATTATCTTCGAGCAGCGCAACGTCGAAGTGCCGAAAGACTGGTCAATGACGGCCACCAACATTGTGGCGTCAAAATACTTTCACGGACGGCTCGGGTCCCCCGAGCGAGAATCGAGCGTGCGCCAGCTTGTCAGCCGGGTGGCAGACACCATCGCTGATTGGGGAATGGAAGGCGGCTATTTCAGGAGCCCTGAAGATGGCCGTGCGTTTCACGATGAGCTCACGCATCTACTCGTGCGCCAGAAAGCGGCCTTCAATTCGCCGGTGTGGTTCAATCTCGGTCTCTGGCACAAATATGAGAGAAGCTCAAAGGGCCGGGGATGGTATTGGGATGCCGCCACATCTGCTGTGAAAGAAGAAACGGAAGCCTACCGCCATCCGCAATGTTCGGCCTGCTTCATCAATTCCGTTGAAGACGATTTGGGAAGCATCCTGACACTTGCCAAGACGGAGGGAATGCTGTTCAAATGGGGCTCGGGCACGGGCACCAATCTTTCCCCCATCCGTTCTTCAGCGGAGTCGCTTTCGGGCGGAGGGATTGCTTCGGGCCCGCTATCTTTTATGAAGGGCTACGATGCCTTTGCGGGTGTCATCAAGTCCGGCGGCAAAACTCGCCGGGCGGCGAAGATGGTGATCCTGAACGTCGATCACCCGGACATTGTGGATTTTATCGAATGCAAGGCAAAAGAAGAACGTAAGGCGTGGACGTTGGTGGAAGCGGGCTACGACTCCTCGATTGATGGAGAAGCGTACGGTTCGATATTCTTCCAGAACGCGAACAACAGCGTGCGGGTGACAGACGAATTCATGAAAGCCGTCGTCAACGATCAGGAATGGAGTACCCGGCAGGTGGCCACCGGCGAGCTGGACAAGACGTATCGCGCCCGCGACCTCATGCGGAAAATTGCGGAGTCGGCATGGCAGTGTGGCGATCCGGGAATGCAATTCGATACCACCGTGAACAAGTGGCATACGTCGAAGACGACGGGGCGAATCAATGCTTCGAATCCGTGCAGTGAGTATATGTTCCTCGATGATTCGGCGTGCAATCTCGCATCCCTCAACCTGATCAAGTTCGTGGGCAGCGACGGGAAGTTTGATGTGGAGGGTTTCCGGCACGCCGTGGACGTCATGATCGTCGCGCAGGAAATTCTGGTGGATAACGCCAGCTATCCCACGTCGAAGATTGCGCGAAATTCGCACGATTTCCGTCCGCTGGGCTTGGGCTACGCCAACCTGGGAGCGCTGCTGATGGCCGGCGGCTTGCCTTATGATTCGGATGCCGGCCGCGATTTTGCGGCGATCGTCACGGCGCTGATGCACGGTCAGGCGTATCTCACCTCTTCGCGCATCGCCGCGGAAATCGGATCGTTTCCGGGCTTCGCCACCAACCGCGAATCTTTTCTTGAAGTGATTTCCATGCATCGCAATGCGGTGGGCGGCATCAACCAGCGGAACGTGCCGGAAGGTTTGTGGGATGCCGCCAAAAAGACCTGGGATGAATGCCTGGTGAGCGGCATGAAGCACGGATATCGGAACGCGCAGGTGACGGTGCTGGCGCCCACGGGCACGATCGGGTTCATGATGGATTGCGATACCACCGGAATCGAACCTGACCTGGCGCTGGTGAAGTACAAGAAGCTCGTTGGGGGCGGGCTCATCAAGATTGTGAATCAAGTGGTGCCGACAGCGTTGCTCCGGCTTGGCTACAGTGACCAGCAGGCAGGGGAAATTGTGGAGTACATCGACCAACACGGAACGATTGAGGGCGCGCCGCACTTGAAGACGCCGCATTTGCCGGTGTTCGATTGCTCGCTCCGGCCTGCTAACGGCCAACGCGCGATCCCCTATTTGGGCCACATCCGCATGATGGCGGCCGTGCAGCCTTTTATTTCCGGCGCAATTTCCAAGACGGTGAATATGCCCGAAGAATCCACCCCTGAGGAAATTTCCCGTGCGTATGTCGAAGCATGGCGGCTGGGGCTGAAGGCGATTGCCATCTACCGCGACGGCTCGAAGCGCGTGCAGCCGCTGAATGCGGGGAAGAAAGATGAATCAGCCGGGCGCAAGACGGCGAGCGAGCGGCTGAAGGCGGATACTGCACAAGATGCGGCGGCTGTGGCGGAGGCATTACGGCCGTTCCGCCATAAACTGCCGGACGAGCGGCGCGCCATCACCCATAAGTTTTCCGTCGCCGGCCATGAAGGCTATCTGACCGTGGGGCTCTACGATGACGGCATGCCGGGCGAGATCTTCATCACCATGGCCAAGGAAGGCTCAACGGTCTCCGGGCTGATGGATTCTTTCGCCACGGCGGTTTCGCTGGCGCTTCAATACGGAGTGCCGCTGAAAGTGTTGTGTGATAAGTTCAGTCACACACGCTTCGAGCCGAGCGGCTGGAGCAGTAACAAACAGATTGGGTATGCCAAATCATTGATGGATTATATCTTCCGCTGGATGGCCATCAAGTTTCTGCCGAGCGACGCCCAGCCCCAGGAAAACGCCAGCGTGACGGCGCCTAACGGAGTGGAGGCCACCCATGCCGCGAAGCTGGCGTCTCAGTTTAGTGAGGCCACCGGCGCCCCAACGCCGGCCGCGCCCCGCGTTCAGCAATCGCAGCTCGCCGGTGTCGTGCATGAAGACGATGCTCCGAGCTGCTCTGAGTGCGGCGCGATTATGGTTCGTAACGGCTCCTGCTACCGCTGCATGAATTGCGGCAGCACGAGCGGATGTTCTTGACGGAACAGATTTTCCCGAGGGGGCGGGAGGCACCATTGAACAGCGCAACCGCCTTAACGCGGCTACCCATTGACGTGCCGGCAGCGCTCCATGCCATTTGTTCGACCGGCAAAGGGCGCTGCTGGTACTGCGATTTGCAACTTCCTCCGGAACCCGAAGCCCTCCGCGAGGGATGGGACGTTTACCGGTTCGAAGGTGAGCGTGTAGCCAGCATCATCCTGGTCTGTCCTGATTGTCTGCGGCAAGAAGACGCTGGCCCGCGTCAGAACCTGGTGCAGGCTGGCGCTGTGAAATAATGAAGAAGACTTCTCCGACGGATGCCTGCCGGCCACGACTAGCCTACCAGAACGCGCGATTCCTCACTTCGCCCGCAGCCCGCACCATCCGGATTCTGTCAGAATATCTTGATCCGCAGGTGAGCCTCCGCAAGGCCGGAGTGCAAAACACGGTCGTTTTTTTTGGCTCGGCGCGAATTCTGCCGCGAGACGTCGCCACGGAGCGGCTGCGAAAGATGGAAAGTGGAAAAACGCCGGCTCCGAGCGAGACGGAGCTTCAATCCGCGCGGATGGCCGTTGAGATGTCCCGGTATTATGAGGAAGCCCGCGAGCTGGCTTTCCTCATCACTCGGTGGTCACAGCAACTCAATCGTGGCAGTGGTTTTCTGGTCGTGTGCTCGGGCGGAGGGCCGGGAATCATGGAAGCTGCGAATCGAGGCGCGGTGGAAGCCGGAGGCAAATCGATCGGCCTGAACATCATGCTGCCGGTCGAGCAGTCTCCGAACCCGCACATCACCCCCGAGCTGGCCTTTACGTTTCATTATTTCTTCATGCGGAAGTTGTGGTTCGCGCAGCCGGCAAAGGCGCTGATTGTTTTCCCTGGTGGTTTTGGCACGATGGATGAGCTGTGGGAGTTCCTGACGCTCGTTCAGACCGGGAAAATGGGCCATCGTGCCGCCATTCTGCTTTACGGCCCGGAATATTGGAAGCGCGCCGTCAATTTCGAGTGGATGCGCGATAGCGGCACAATTGACGACGCGGATATTGCCCTCCTTCACTTTGCCTCTTCGCCCCAGGAAGCGTTTTCCATCCTTCAGGAAAGACTCAAGCGCGATCGGACCCTGCGCTCAGCCTTTGCGCGGCGCTTTTTCTGAAAAGAGCTGATCGCTGATGTCTGACCGCTGATATCTGATGTCTGATCGTTGATCGCTGATATCTGACGGCTGATGTCTGATGGCTGCTTGCTATGGCCGTGTAATGCGAACCGGGCGAGGAGTCACCTGCCGGGTCTCCGCCTCGATCAAGTCATGAAGCTGCAGCCGCAGGTTGCCCGGATTTGTGGCGTAGGTCAGTCCGGTTTCGAGCGCAATTTTCCCGGCGCGGATGAGCTTTTCAATTTCCGCGTCGAAGTATTGCATGCCCTCCAGATTCCCGTCGCGCATGGCGTCGAGCAGCGACCGCCCTTCGGACTCTCCTTTTTGAATGTATTCACGCGTGCGAAGAGTGGATTTGAGAATCTCGAACACCCCGACGCGGGACCGGCCGTCTTTGGTTTCAATCAACCGCTGAGAAATGATGTAGCGGAACGTCTTGGAAAGGCGAAGCCGCACAAGCTCCTGGTCTTCAAGCGGGAAGACGCCGGTAATTCGCTCCACGGTTTTTGACGCGTCGATCGTGTGCATGGTGGAGAACACCAGGTGGCCGGTTTCCGCGGCTTCGAGCGCCACTTCCATCGTTTCCCGATCGCGCATCTCGCCCACAAGAATCACGTTGGGCGCTTGCCGCAAGGCCGCTCGCAGCGCCAGATCGAACGACGGAGCGTCACTGTGGACTTCGCGCTGGTGGATGGTAGCCTTTTTATGGGGATGGAGGAATTCGATCGGATCCTCAATCGTCACGATGTGAAAGGGCTTTTGTTCGTTAATGCGGTCAATCAGAGCGGCGAGCGTTGATGATTTGCCCGATCCCGTGGGTCCCGTAACCAACACAATCCCCGATTTAAGACTCACGATCTCCGCAAGCTGGGCCGGCAGGTTGAGCGACTCAAACGTCGGAATTTCCGGTGCGATCACACGCAAGACGATGGCGTAACTTCCTCGCTGCTTGAAGATGTTGGCTCGGAAGCGGGCTAAGCCCTCCACTCCGTGCGAAAGGTCGCACGACCCTTGAGTCTCAAGCGCCTGGCGTGCCTGCGCGTTTCTGCCGATCAGTTCGGTCGCAATCCTGCGAGTATCTTCTGAAGTCATCGCGCTCATTCCCGGCGCCTTCACTTCCAACAGTCCGCCTGCCACCACCACTTGCGGAGGACGGGCGGGGGAGAAAATGATGTCGCTCACGTCCTTCGAAATGGCGAGAAGAGATCGCAGCATTTCCGGTGTGGACAGCATCGAGACCCTGGGTGGCATGACGGAGCCGTGTTCAAGCGGCGGGGGAATAATCTTGGCGGTTAGTTCGACGGCCATCGGAGTATGGCCCTCCTTCGGGTGGGATTGGATGTTCACCACTAGCCTCTCTCAAGGGTATTATATAATACGTTAATATGCAAGTGTGACTCAGGGCATCCGATCTTTTCAGTTCGTTTTCCCTGACCCCCAGGAAGAGTATCGACGGTTCCGGAAGCAGCATGAGCCCGGGCGTTGCCAACGCTCGCCACGGGTTGCTCTCTCCAGCGTTCCCGCTTGCGCCCGGCCGGCGAAATCGCGTGATGTTTTACCGCCTTTTTCGCTAAATTGGTCACGGAACGGTCTGTCAGCAGAATGCTGAAAAACGCTTTCAACGAATGTCCTTCTGAGCGACTGAGTCGGCGTGATCTTGGTAACGTCAGCCTGTCGCCCAACCAGGATCACCTGTCATTCCGGACAGGCGCCCCCTGTCACTCGCGGTAAATTTGTTCTGAGAGGGGGCTGAAAAACACTTCGGGTCATGTCATGCTGAGCATAGCGAAGCATCCCGGCATTTGAAAAATCAAGCAAATACAGTGATCCTTCGTCGCCCCGGCTCACAATGACATACGTTGTTTGGCATGATGCGGCTGTGCCGCCTGACGTGCGGAAAGGCTCGCCTTTCCGGATCTGAACCCTCTGATCCCTCCCTCTTTTTTTCGAAAGCGAGGCTGCACCTCGCCCCTGTGGTTTCTACATTTCACACGCCGTTCCCCGGGCGCTCCCGCAGCCGCTTCGTACCCCCGTGTCAGGGCATGACTTCAGTCATGCTGCCCCACGCCCGCCGATGGCCGGGCTTTACGGACTCCGGAAAAAGTCGACGCCGCCGCGAATGGTGCGCCGGCATCTTGCCGGCCTCCGTTGAATTGAAGGGAGTTGCCGGCTGGAAGCCGGCGCTACGTCAACTCCCGAAAGAGTTTTTCGCAGCCTGTATACCGTGCGCCTCGGCGCCGCCCAGGCCTATTTGACGACGGTCACGGTAACTGCGTTCGATTTGACAAAATCGTGTGGCCCGCGGCCGAAACGCTCGGCGATCCAGATCGTATATTTGCCCGGCCGGCTCAGGTCGTAAACGTCTGTGACATTTACCCAGTCCGTCTGCGACTCGCCCGGCTTAAGTTCCGTGCCGTGGATGCTCCCCACGCGCTCGACGGTCTTGCCCTTAGGCGGAGGAGGGGGAACCCACGGCGGAGCCGGGTGCCCCTGCTCGTCGAGGACATGGACTTGATAGACCATTGCCACGTCGCTGCTTCCGGCGTTGAGCAACACGTGAGTTTCGCGGTTCGAGGCATTCGTTAGGGTCACACGCAGGAGCAGCGGCCTGCCCGCTTTCAGTGGCTGGCTTGGCGCGCTGAGCGTCACCGTGAAGGATTCCGATTGGCGAGGGGCGCCCACGGCCAGCGCCGCCGAGCAGAACATTGCCGCGAGACCGACCATCAGCGTTTCTTGCCACTTGCGTGTCCTGGCCACTGTTTACCCCCTCTCGCCACGATGCCTGCGCACCCCGGCCGCTCCAAGCCTCGCCGGAAAATAACCGCGTCACGCCGCCTCCCCAGCGCGTCAGAACAATGGAATAGACCACGCGGGGTTCAGCTTCAGGACATACTTCTTATCTTGTATGTTGCGCAGAATAGGCTTCAGGTCGCTCAGGTTGCGCGCGACGTGCACGTCGGCCTGCAGATAGTTCTGGGCGGGATCCGGAACGAAGAAAATGAGCGGGTAATCGATCGCTCCAAACGGGTTTCCCCCGTAATCACTGTGCTGAACTACGTCCCCGCCACGGCTGGCGCATTCGCGGTTCAGGTCCAGCTTAATCTTGCGAATGCCGTCTGAGATGTTGCCGAGGTGCTTGTCTTCCTTTTTTGTCGCCTCGAGGAATTGTTCCTTGTTACCATAAATCAGCCCCGCCTTCGCCGCTTGCTGCTTGACGAACGATCCCGCGTACTGCGGCATCGTGGCACGCAGGCCCATCGGCCGGCTGTTGTAGTCAGCCGTGAAGTCGGTCGAATGCGGGAAGACGCACCAGAGGTCGTAATCCCCCGCAACCGCCGCCCTGACCCCCAATCCATCGGCCGAGTGGGGATTTGCCATTCCGTAAACGGGCTTCCGCCCTGCCATTCCACGCGGAATCCCGTCTACGATGCTTCGCGCCGGCGAGGCTTCCTCCGATTGCATGAGATCATAGTTGATGGCCCACATCGCCTCCTCGCAACCGGGCGGCGCCTCCTTGGTTTTCACGAGGACGAACTTATACGCCGCCCCGCCGTCAGGGCTGGCGGTAACGTCGCGTACCTGGTCCCCTGACGCCGTAACGGTCATGAGGTTGTGCTTAATGAGGCTATTGAGCCTCTTCTCGGAAATAAACAGCGGCACGCATTTCGCATGGTGCTCCGTGAAGGCGGTTCCAATTTCCCTTTTCTGCGAGTCGAGGCTCTGCGAGCCTTTTGTGAACCGATAATCTTCGGGCACGAATCCGGCCATCGGCCCCCAGTCGCAGGTCTTCGCTTTGATGTGAAAACCCTTGGCGGCGTAACCCTCAATCACAAGATCGGTGCAGAGCGGGTTGAGTTCGCGCGAGGAAATCACCACCTTCTTGCGGCACGCGACGCGCTTGAAAGCGTCGACGTGACGCGAAGGAAATCCCGCTGTGGCGTCGTATTCGGGCATCTTGGACATGGGCGCTATTCTATCTTTCTCCACGCCGTCCGTCAAAGGCGCGGAAAGAAGCGAATTTTTAAGCAAGTGTCAAGCCTGTTTAGACACGGCAAATTTGTTCTGACAGGGGGCTGAAAAAACCTTCGTGTCCTGTCATGCTGAGCATAGCGAAGCATCTCGGCATTTGAAAAATCAAGCAAATGCAGTGATCCTTCGTCGCCCCGGCTCCTCAGGATGACAGCGCCGCCCGTTTTCAACAAGCGTCAAGCATGCTTTTGGCAACTTGAAGCTCAGAACAAAATTACCCTGAGAAATGTCCCGCGGTAAATTTGTTCTAAAAGATGGCGACATATGCGAGTGATCTTCGGAGGGCTTGGCTGCTGCAGCAGCGCCGCAATAAGCGAGCGGCGGTGTACCGTGCGCCGCGGCGCCGCCGCGAACGGTGCGCCGGCATCTTGCCCGCCTCCGCTGAATTGAAGGGAGTTGCCGGCTGGAAGCCGGCGCTACGTCAACTCCCGAAAGAGTTTTTCCGCGGCCTGTGTACCGTGCGCCGCCGCGAAAGCGAGCATAAACTTCTCTTTCCATCTCAAGACCCTGGCCATTGCTCACCTCCCAGTCCGCGTGAATAAATTGAATGTGTCATACCGAGCGCAGCGAGGCATCTCTGCATTTCCCTTGAAGAAAAATGCCACGTGGGTTTCCCTCCGTTCACGGCCCGGCTACTGGCTTCGCAGTCGGCTGCGCTTCAACCTCGGCATTGGACCAAAACGCCCAATGGATTTCCGGCACGTCTTCGCCTTTCACAACCAGTGTCGTAGCCGAAAGCTTATCGCCTTCGATCTGCGCAGAGAAAATTCCGTCATTCACCCGGTAGAGGACCAAACCGTCGCTGCGAACAGCCAGGATTTCGCTGTCCTGCTGGCCCGTCCTGATCGTCATGTTCCTCCCGTCAGCGAAATTCTGGAGCAGCAGCCGGCCCGGCATGTAAACGTCCTCCGGATACCTGCCCCTGATGCGCGGCAGTTCCCGGACTACGCCGGTCGGGGTGTCCACGTCAACCTCATTCGCTCGCTCGTTGTCCAGGCCGGGGCTTTCGCGGCCTTTCGGATTTGGCTCTTGTACCGTCGTCGCAAGCCACGGCCCGAAGAGACGGGGCCACAGATCCTGGAAGGGGACCCTGGTAACCGACCATCGCCGGGTTGCCTTGTTCAACACATAGACCGTTCTGGGTAACTGCAGCACGACAGCGGGAAGTGGCGCCCAGATGGCGAAAAAGCGCGCGGTGTCGGCGACGACGCTTGCACCCCGCGGCCTGTCGGGATATCCCGCGACGACGCCCGCTTGGGGCGGCAGAAAAGGGGGCGTCGGCCCCAGGTAGCCGACGCCCGGGCCAAGGGTGTACGGCGCCATGATTTTTTCGTCCTCGATGGTTCCTCCGGGCTGGGTGCCGCTGAAGGAGTACGGTCCCCCTCCTGGGCCCTGGCATTGAAGGTAACGGTACAAGCCCCAGCTACCCCGCACTATGCGAGGCTGTCCCGGAGTTACGTCTCCAAAGATCCTGGTGACGGTCCAGTGGTTTGTCCAATCAGCGTAAACCACGCCCGGGGCCACCCCGGGTCCGGCGACCGCGTCCCAGGTTTGAGTGTAGAACTGGAAAGTCGGCGTGATCGCGTTTCCCGCTGGTGGCGGAACAACGTCGGTCTCTCCCGGCGCATTCTCGTGAATAACGCTGATCGCTCCCATGCCCAGGCTGAGAACGTACAGATGTCCGCTGAGGTCATTCGCAACCGAAAACAAGCCTGCGGCAACCTGCCGCACCAGCGCCAGGCGGCCGCTGGAAACCGCATAGAGACACACTGGGAAGCCACGAATGCCGTCCGGCGTGGGCGTGCCAGCCAGGAGGTACAAATACCAGCCGCCGGGGCCAGCACCGCCCTTGGCCGCTGGTGTCCGGCACACCATACAAAGTAGCGCGAGTAGGAAGCATACCGTCCGGGACGGCAGCGCGTCAGTAAGACGCAGAGTTGCAGGCGTTATACACATAGTTGTTGTCCGTCGCCCCGGAAGTGTTGTTGAAGACCCAGTACTGATCAAGAGTGGGACTTTTCGTGTCCGGGTGCCAAAAAATGCAGCAGGTAGCCGCGCCGTGCACGCCTGCCGAACGCTCGCCGGCCGCTCCGCCGTTTTCACACGCGAGTACGCTCATGATCGATCCAGCAGCAGCGCCGCAATAAGCGAGCGGCGGTGTACCGTGCGCCGCGGCGCCGCCGCGAACGGTGCGCCGGCATCTTGCCGGCCTCCGTTGAATTGAAGGGGGTTGTCGGCTGGAGGCCGGCGCTACGTCAACTCCCGAAAGAGTTTTTCCGCAGCCTGTATACCGTGCGCCGCCGCGAAAGCGAGCATAAACTTCTCTTTCCATCTCAAGACCCTGGCCATTGCTCACCTCCCAGTCCGCGTGAATAAATTGAATGTGTCATACCGAGCGCAGCGAGGCATCTCTGCATTTCCCTTGAAGAAAAACGCCATGTGGGTTTCCCTTCGTTCACCGCCCGGCTGGCGGCCTCGCAGGCGGCTGCGCTTCAACCTCGGCATTGGACCAGAACGCCCAATGGATTTCCGGCACGTCTTCGCCTTTCACAACCAGTGTCGGAGCCGAAAGCTTATCGCCTTCGACCTGCGCAGAGAAAATTTCGTCATTCACCCGGTAGAGGACCAAACCGTCGCTGCGAACAGCCAGGATTTCGCTGTCTTCCTCACGCGTCTGCAGCGTAATTCGTCTTCCGTCCACGAGGTTGTCTAGGGTGAGTGCCCCGGGAATGTAGAGGCCGGAGTCCATTGCCAGATACTGAAGCCTCACCTCAGGGCGCTCGTCGTTGTGACCCGGACTGGTGTCCCGGTACCGGTCGCTTCGCTTCAGATTCCTGACCCTGGTCGCGAGCCAGGGGCCGAAAATCCGGCACTGCGGCATGCTCCCCGCGGATGCCAGTTTCTTCCACGCCTCGGTTACCCGGTCGTGGACGTGCAGGATTGCGGGCACCGAGTAGTTTCCCCCATCGAAGTGCAGCGGCGCCGAAACCACGAATCGACTGTTCGCCGCAAGGATCCATATCAAGGCTGGGCTGCCTTCGGGGAGCGCCGGAGCCTGATCAACAGGGGCGATCCCGCCCCCGTAGCGCATGACCAAGTTCCCGTCCTCGACCACTGCCTCCGGCGTGGGGTAGGCGCCGGGCCCGCCAGGAGAACCGGAAAATGTCAGGTGGCTGTACAAGCTCCACTCGTTCCGGGTGACGCGCGGCCCGCTTGCCGGGGGATTTCCCGCGACGGCTACGAGTATGGTTGCAGAACTGCGGAGGAACCGCATGAAGGCGGCATGAGTGTTGACGGAGGAGGGTGGCTGTGGGAACAGCACGAACAGCGCGTAGCTGTTGAGGCCCGGTCCCGCCGCCGTAGCCTCGGAATAGGGGTCGCCGAGCATAACCTGCCGATTGAAGGTGACCACGTCGTCCTCGCCCGGGTGCCGCTCGTGGATAATGCTAACCTTCGTGGGCGCCAGACCGTGAGCACCCAAGTTGGAGGGGAAGGTAGCGTAGATCTGGCCCTGCATGCTGTCCAAAATGTCGGTGGTGCCCTCGCTGCCGGATACAACCGTCCTGAAAAGCGTTAGCCTGCGTTGCGCGTTTACGGTATACGAGCTGGCGGGGAAGGTCGCGCTCGTGTCGTTCAAAAAGCACGTGCCGGCCAGGAGGAACAGGGTGCGCCCTCTGGCTGCCTGTTCTGCCGCCACCAGGCAAAGTAGCGCAGCGATGGTATAGGCAGGCCCACGCCAGCTAATACGAGGCGGACCCGCAGACTTCCGGCACATAGTCATACCCCGGTAGCTGATTCGGCGAGGTTGAGTACTGCCATCTGCACTTCCACCCGCTCGAGCTCCACCACAAGTAGTACAGAGGAGTGCTGCTGACCGGTTCGCCTCCGTGGGAAGATGGCTCGGTACGCTAACAACCCTGGGTAGAGACTGTTACAAACACGCAACACTCTACCGCCCCCTGGCGAAATTGTTAAGCGAACTTCTGTGCAAATGTCAAGCCTTTTTAGAAATGTCCCACGGCAAATTGGTTCTGACAGGGGGCTGAAAAAAACACTTCGGGCCATGTCATGCTGAGCGTAGCGAAGCATCCCGGCATTTCCCTTGAAGAAAAATGCCACGTGGGTTTCCCTTCGTTCACCGCCCGGCTGGCGGCCTCGCAGTCGGCTGCGTGCCGGTTTTGGCATTCGACCAAAACGCCCAATGGATTTCCGGCACATCTTCGCCTTTCACAACCAGTGTCGAGACCGAAAGCTTATCGCCTTCGATCCGCGCGGAGAAAATTTCGTCATTCACCCGGTAGAGGACCAAACCATCGCTGCGAACAGCCAGGATTTCGCTGTCTTCCTCACGCGTCTGCAGCGTAATTCGTCTTCCGTCCACGAGGTTGTCGAGGATGAGCACGCCGGGAATGCGTAAGGTAGAGTCTAAGAGGTAAAACTGGTCCCGCACGTCCGGCAGCAGGTCCTTCACCCAGTGGTTGCTCTCATCCATGTGGCCCCGATTCTCATCCGCCACGATCAGGGACGGGACCGGCCTGGTCCCCATCGCCCTTGTCGCCAGCCACGAGCCGAAAATCCTGCATGCCGGCAGGGTCCCGACGGACCTGAGCTCTCTCCAGGTATTAGGGTCCCTGTCATGGACGTAGAGCGTGGCCGGCACGGAGCGGTCGCTGGCACAAAAACGCCAGGAAACGAGGAACTGACGGTCTGCCGCAGCGATCCTGATCTCGCATGAGCGGACCGTTGCAGGAAGGGACGGAGGCGCGCGGTCCACGAACGCGTTCTGGCCCCCGCGACGAGAGACCAAGTCGCCATTTTCAATCGTCGGCCGGGGACTGGGGTACATGCCGGGCCCGCCAGGAGAACCGGAAAATGTCAGGTGGCTGTACAAGCTCCACTTGTTGCGGATGACGCGCGGCCCGCTTGCTGGGGGATTTCCCGCGACGGCTACGAGTATGGTTGCGGAACTGCGGAGGAACCGCATGAAGGCGGAATGACTGTCGACGGAGGAGGGTGGCTGTGGGAACAGCACGAACAGCGCGTAGCTGTCGAGGTCCGGTCCCACCGCCGTAGCCTCGGAGTAGGGGTCACCGAGCATAACCTGCCGATTGAAGGTGACCACGTCGTCCTCGCCCGGGTGCCGCTCGTGGATAATGCTAACCTTCGTGGGCGCCAGACCGTGAGCACCCAAGTTGGAGGGGAAGGTAGCGTAGATCTGGCCCTGCATGCTGTCCAAAATGTCGGTGGTGCCCTCGCTGCCGGATAC
>JASHON010000001.1 GCA_030041095.1 Terriglobia bacterium | reverse complement strand
AAGCTAAAGGGAGGCCGGACCGAGCCGGCTCTCATAAAGAGGAAATTGTGCCGTAAGTTCTTCCACTTCGCTGCGGATGCGGGAGAGAACCTGAGAATCTTCAAGATGATTCAAAGCGTCGGCTATCCAGGCTCCGATCTTCCGCATCTCCGGCTCTTTCATGCCGCGTGTTGTCACGGCTGGAGTACCGATTCGGATGCCGCTGGCGGTCATCGGAGGGTTCGTGTCAAAAGGAATGGCGTTCTTGTTTACGGTCATCCCCGCCTGTTCCAGGCTCGATTGCGCCTGCTTGCCGGTGATTCCGCGCGAGAACACATCGACAAGCATCAAATGCGTATCCGTGCCGCCCGAGACGATCCGGAACCCCAGCGCCTCCAAGCTCTGCGCCAGCGTCCTGGCGTTAGCTAGAATCTGTCTTTGGTATTCCGTGAACGCCGGCCGCATCGCCTCCAAAAAGCAGACAGCCTTGGCGGCGATCACGTGCATTAACGGCCCGCCCTGGATGCCCGGGAACGTGGTTTTATCCAGCGCCTTGCCGAACTGCTCTTTGCAGAAAACGGCTCCGCCACGCGGGCCGCGAAGCGTTTTGTGCGTGGTGGTCGTCACGAAATCGGCGTGCGGAATGGGGCTGGGGTGAAGGCCGGCAGCCACCAACCCGGCGATATGCGCCATATCCACCATAAAGACGGCTCCGCACTTCCTGGCGATGGCGGCAAAGAGCTCGAAGTCCAAAACGCGCGGATAGGCGCTCGCTCCCGCCAGAATGAGCTGCGGCTTGTGCTCGATCGCCAACCGCTCGAGCTCGCCATAATCGATCGTTTCGGTATCGTGCTTCACGCCATAAGCCACGATCTTGTACAGCTTTCCCGACAGATTCAGAGGATGTCCGTGCGTGAGGTGGCCGCCGTGGGCGAGATTCATACCCAGAATCGTATCGCCCGGCTTGAGCACGGTCATGTAGACGGACTGATTGGCCTGGCTGCCGGAATGGGCTTGCACGTTGGCATGCTCGGCCTTGAACAGCGCCTTGGCGCGTTCGATCGCCAAGCTCTCCGCAACGTCTACAAACTCGCAGCCGCCGTAATACCGCTTACCGGGCAAGCCTTCGGCGTATTTGTTCGTTAAGGGAGATCCCATGGCTTCGAGGACGGCTTCGCTCACGAAGTTTTCGGACGCGATGAGCTCGAGCGTTCTCGCCTGGCGCCGCGTTTCGTTCTTAATGGCCCGGGCGATTTCGGGATCCACTTCGGCAAGTGAATTCGCGCGCGATGAAACATTGATTTCAGACCGTGCATCTTGAGTTTCGAGAACTGCCATTGTTTTACCTCGCAGGATTGCGGTGTTGGCGAGTATTCGAGCCGCCAATCCATCATTCATTCTAACGAACGAGCCACCCGGTAGACAATCGCAGGTTTAGCCTATGATAAGATCAGTGGGGAAGTCTCCCGGGGAGAAACGATGCGAGTAGGGGTGCACACATCGATTGCCGGAGGTGTCGAAAACGCGGCGCATCACGCCAACGAAATCGGTTGCGACACTTTCCAGATGTTTTCGGCGAATCCGCGAGGATGGCGCGCGCTCGAGCCGACGCCCGAGGAGTACGACCGCTTCAGAATTGCCAGGGCGAGATACGGACTTGCTCCGGTCGTCGTCCACGACAACTACCTCATCAACTTAGCGTCTGGCGATCCTGGCATCCGGGTAAGATCGATTGCTGCATTCAGGAAGGAGTTGGAGCGGGCCCTGGCGCTGGGCGCAGAGTTTCTGGTGACACATCCGGGGAGCGCGAAAGGGACGACGCCGTCAAAGTCTATCGTTCATTGTGCCGAATCGCTGGCGAAGGCGGCCGACGGCTTGAAGCTCGATGGCCTGACGGTGTTGATTGAAAACACCGCAGGGCAAGGCTCGGTGATTGGCAGAACGTTTGAAGAGGTCGCAGAAATTGTATCCCGTGCTTGGGGGCGCGTGCCCGTAGGTGTGTGTGTTGACACGGCACACTGCTTCGCGGCGGGCTATCCTATTCATAAACCGGACGGTCTTAGGGAGACGGTGAGACAAATAGATTCGTTGTTTGGCCTGGGGAGCGTGCGGGTGATCCACGCTAACGATTCAAAAACGCCTTTCGAATCGCACGTGGACCGGCACGAGCACATCGGCAAGGGTTATATCGGCGCGGAAGCATTCGGACGCATTGTGCGGCACGCGAAATTTCGCAACATTCCGTTCGTTTGCGAGACGCCCCTCGACCGGCCTGGAGATGACCAGCGCAACATCCGCATGATTCGAAAGCTCGCGGGGAAATGGGCATAACGGGCGCCCTTTGGGGAGGAAGGACGACCGACCAGAAGTCACAAGTTTCCTTGGATCATCGTAGAGAATGATCGAAAAATGAGTGCCGAATACAATCCGGCAGAGATCGAAGCCCGGTGGCAGAAGCGCTGGGAGGAGCAGCGGCTGTTTGAGGCGGACGCCAACCCGGCAAAGCGGAAGTATTATGTACTCGAGATGTGGCCGTATCCCTCCGGTGACATCCATATGGGACACGTGCGGAATTACACCATCGGCGACGCGCTGGCGCGCTATCAGCGCATGGGTGGCTACAACGTGCTTCACCCCATCGGTTGGGATGCCTTCGGCTTGCCAGCGGAGAACGCCGCCATCAAGCATCAGCGTCATCCCTCAGAATTCACCTTTAGCTCAATCGGGCGCATGAAGGGCCAATTGAAACGCCTGGGCATCAGCTACGACTGGCGCCGGGAGATCGCGACCTGCGTGCCGGAATATTACCGGTGGAACCAGTGGTTTTTCCTTCGCATGTTCGAGCGGGGGCTGGCGTACCGCAAAAAAAGCCGCGTCAACTGGTGTCCGGTGTGTGAAACCGTGCTCGCCAACGAGCAAGTGGTTGAAGGATGCTGCTGGCGGCACGAAGGCACCCCAGTCGAGGAGCGCGAGCTCGAACAGTGGTTTTTGAAGATCACGGCGTACGCACAGCGCCTGCTCGATGATATGAAGACGCTCGACTTGTGGCCCCCACGTGTCCTCACGATGCAGGAGAATTGGATTGGCAAGTCCGAGGGCACGGAAGTGGATTTCGAGGTGAAGGGAACGGGAGATCGCATTCGCGTGTTCACGACACGTGTCGATACCATCTACGGCTGCGCGGCGATCCTCCTGGCGCCCGATCATCCTTTAGTTGAAAAACTCATGGCCCGCTCAGACGCCGCTGTAGCCCTGCGTGAGGCTGCCGGGCGCATCAAAGCCTCTGCCGTTCGGGCGCGCCTCGACGTGAATCTGGAGAAGCAGGGAGCCTTCACGGGGTTCACGGCTCAGAATCCTTACAGCGGCGAAATAGTACCGGTGTGGCTGGCCAATTTCGTGGTGACGGGATATGGAACCGGAGCCGTGATGGCGGTACCGGCCCACGACCAGCGCGATCTGGAGTTCTGCACTGCTTTCGGACTTCCTGTCCCGCGGGTGATCGTCCCTCACGACGGCGAGCCACAACCCATTACGACCGAGGCGTTTGTGGAGTATGGCCGCTTGATTGACTCCGGGCCTTACTCCGGACTCGCGTCAGAAGAAGCGATCGACCGCATGACGCGGGACGCTGAAGCGAAAGGCTTCGGTAAAGCATCCGTCCAGTTTCGGATTCGGGATTGGGGCATTTCCCGCCAGCGATACTGGGGAACACCCATTCCTGTTGTTTACTGCGAGAAATGCGGAATCGTTCCAATCCCAGATTCGGAGCTGCCCGTGGTCTTGCCTGCCAGCGCCCGATTCACGGGGCAAGGCGCTTCGCCTCTGGCTGAGGTTTCGGATTTCGTTTCAACCCGCTGCCCGCGATGCCACGGGCCGGCACGGCGCGAAACGGACACGATGGACACTTTCGTCGATTCCTCGTGGTACTTTTACCGCTACACGGACCCGGAGACGACCGGCGGCCCTCTGGATCCTTCGGCAGTGAAATACTGGTTCCCGGTCGACCAATATATCGGCGGTATCGAACACGCCATTCTGCACCTGATCTATATGCGTTTTTTCACGAAGGTCATGCAGGATTTGGGACTGGTCGATTTCCCGGAGCCCGTGGCGCGCCTGTTCACCCAAGGGATGGTGATCAAGGACGGCGCCAAGATGTCCAAGTCAAAGGGCAACGTGGTCGATCCCAATGCCATGTGCGACCGGTATGGCGCCGATACCGTGCGGCTCTATATGCTGTTTGCCGCGCCACCTGAGCGCGACCTTGAATGGACCGATGCTGGCATCGAAGGCGCCTTCAGATTTCTGAATCGTATCTATCGGCTTGTAATGGAGCACGCCGAAAACCTGCGGGACAGTCCGACGACGTCCGGGAAGGGGCGCTGGAGGCTTGCGAATTTGACTTCACCGGAACGCCAACTCTTGCGCAAGACCCATCAAGCGCTGCGGCACATTACGGACGACATGAAAGTACGATGGCACTTCAATACGGATATTGCATTGTGCATGGACTGGGCCAATTTCCTGGCCAGTCTCGAAGGCGAGATCCAGACTGGCAGGGTGCGCAAGGAGGTGCTGAGGGATTCCGTTGAAACGCTTGTTTTGATGCTCTCGATCTTCACTCCGCATATTGCGGATGAGCTGTGGGAGGCGCTTGGCAACTCAGGAAGTACCCTGAGCGTCCCGTGGCCTGTCTGGGATGCTGAGCTGGCGGCGGAAGAGGAGTTGGAAATCCCGGTGCAAATCGATGGAAAAGTGCGGGCGCGAATCCGAGTGGCGGCCGGTGTGGATGAGGAAGAAATACGCCGCCGCGCTATGGAAGATCAAAAGGTGCTGCATTATTTGGACGGCAGACGCGTCGACAAAGTGATCGTGGTTCCTCGGAAACTGATCAGCATTGTTACGCAAGGGCAGGGGTGAGCTGCAGGGTCAAGGTTGGCCGGGGCGCCGTGGCGGCCCATCCGTGCAGCCCAAGGAATCGTTCGGGTATTGGCTTCTGGCCGCCTGCGACCGCTGCACGCTCGCTAAAGGCTTATCACCGGTCACTCGTTTCAACATGGAATCGATCCGACCCATCCTCATTCTGGATTTCGGCTCGCAGTATACGCAACTCATTGCCCGGCGAATCCGGGAGCTGAACGTTGCCGCTGTCATTGTGCCCTGCCAAAAGCCGCTTCGAGATTGGTTAGCCATTGGCCCGCAGGCATTGATTCTTTCTGGCGGGCCTTCCTCCGTTTATGATCCTTCGTCGCCGCGTGCAGACGACGGCCTGTTCAAGCTGGGCCTGCCCATTTTAGGGATTTGTTACGGCTTGCAGTATATGGCCCACGCGCTAGGTGGGAAAGTGGAGCGTGCGGAGAGGCGTGAGTACGGCTTTGCAGAGCTCGAAATTCGCCCGCCCAGCCGCCTTCTCGACGGTTTGCCTTCTCCGCTTCGCGTCTGGAACAGCCACGGCGACCACGTGATTGAGCCGCCCAAGGGATTCGAGGTGACAGGCCGCACCGAGAATGCCATTTCTGTTATCGAGAATCCTGAGAAGCGCATGTATGCCGTGGAGTTTCACCCCGAGGTTCGCCACACTCAACAGGGTACGGACATCCTGCGGCGGTTCGTATTTGACGTGGCGGATGTGAAACCGAACTGGTTTCCGTCTTCGTTCATTGAGAACTCCGTGACCAAGATCAAGGAGCAGGTTGGCGGTGGGGCGGCGCTATGCGCGCTCTCGGGGGGTGTGGATTCTCTCGTGGCGGCGACGTTAGCTGGACGCGCCCTGGATGGCCGCCTCACTTGCATCTTCGTAAACAATGGTTTGTTGCGAAAAGACGAATTTGAGAAAGTGACGGCGGCGATGCGCTCCGTGCCTCATCTCGAAGTGCGCGCAATCGACCGGACCGCGCGCTTTCTTGACGCACTCCGCGGCGTCACGGATCCCGAACAGAAGCGCAAGCTCATCGGGTGCGAGTTCATTCGTGTCTTTGAAGAAGAGGCGCGTAGAATGGGACCGGTTGACTTCCTCGTGCAAGGCACACTTTATCCTGATGTGATTGAGTCCGTATCCGTCTATGGACCGGCTGCGACGATCAAGAGCCACCACAACGTAGGAGGATTACCGCTCGATCTGAAGTTCCACCTTATTGAGCCGTTACGCGATCTATTCAAGGACGAGGTGAGGGTGATTGGACGAATGCTCGGGCTACCGGAGGCATTGATCGGCCGCCAGCCGTTTCCCGGCCCGGGTCTTGCGGTCCGGATTCTCGGGGAAGTTACCGGAGACCGTCTGCAACTTTTGAGAGAGGCCGACGATATTGTTCAGGTAGAAGTCCAAAAGGCGGGCGTTGCTCCGGGCCTCTGGCAGTACTTTGCTGTGCTTCTGCCCGTCTTTAGCGTTGGCGTTATGGGTGACGCACGCAGCTACGGTTCAGTCGTGGCCGTGCGCGCCGTCGAGTCCGACGATGGAATGACAGCGGATTGGGCACAACTGCCTGCCGACGTTCTGTCGAAAATCGCCACGAGAATCGTCAACGAGGTCCCAGGCATCAATCGCGTGGTGCTCGACGTCACATCGAAGCCGCCCGCTACGATCGAATGGGAATAGAAACAACGACCCCGGTGACCGCCGAGTGCTGTCCTTCTGTCGAAACGGAGCGCCGCTCAGCGACTGGCGAGCTTTTGCGCCATATAGAGCAGGAGTTGCCGGTCCTTTTCTTCGATTTTTTCGAGTGTGCGCCGAACTTTCTCGAAAAACCGAATTTGCTTTTCAGACTCTTCGTCCAGGACCAACTCTTCCGTCGAGGGTCTGCCGCTCAGGTTGGGAAGCGGTGGAGGCTCCTCGCCCTCGTAAAACAACTGATACAGGGGCACCTCGAGCGCAGACGCCAGCCGCTCCAACGTTTCGAGGGAGGGGACGGTGTGACCGTTCTCAACCCTGGAAATGTAGCAACGCAGCAGGCCTGTGCGCTTTTCGATATCGCCCTGCGACAGGTTTTTCTCTTCTCTGAGTTTTCTGAGCCGATGACCGATTATCATAATGCATTAATCATGTCATAAATCTGTAAAGCTAGTCAACTAAAAAAAGGGTCATTATTGGATGGCTCATACCCGTGGATTGTAACCTCATGGATGTCCCTCTCGTCAGAGCAATCAGGGGAAAAGCCAATGGTAGCCGGATGCCAGGCAACGTCCAAGACTCCGATGAAGTGGCATGGATTCAACGCGCGCAACAAGGAGATCATGAAGCGTTCGCGCGCCTCTTCGATCGACACCAGCGAAGGGTATTCTCGCTGGTTTATCGCCTGGTACGACGCCAGGCGGAAGTGGAGGACCTGGTCCAGGAGATTTTTATTAAGGTCTTCAAGTCCATTCGGGGGTATAGTTTTCAGTCTTCATTCGGGGCGTGGGTGACGCGAATTGCCGTCAATCATTGCTATGACTATTTGAGACACATCCGCGCCTCGCGCGTTACTTATGACTGGCAGCTCCCCGAAGAGGGCCGCAGCGTGATCGAGATGGCTCCAGAAGCAGGGGGAAAAGGCGCGCTGACGATTGAAGAGCGCACGATTCTGAAGGATCTGACTCAGAAACTCCTGGAGCGAGCGCCAGCCGATGATCGGACGGTACTCGTACTGAAGGAAATGGAACACTTCTCCATTGAAGAGATTGCCGCCGCGTTGCATTGGACTCCAAGCAAAGTGAAAGTGCGGCTGCATCGGGCGCGAAAGCGGATGCTGGCGGACCTGAAACGGTGGCGGCAAGGAGGAAAACCATGAAATGCGGACAGGCGCGGAAGGTTCTTACAAGCGAAGAGCGCGGTAGCCTCGCGGAGGCGGTGCAAGAGCATCTCGCAACTTGTGCTGAGTGCAGGATGTACGCGGCTGAAGTGGCGCGACTTGCCGAAGGCATGCGCTTTCTGGCGCTCGATCCCGTCCCTGAGCCTTCGATCGGTTTCTGCGAGCGGTTGATCCGGAGTCTGGAGCGGCAGGTCAACGCTCCCGCCGATTTCCTGGAATATGCAGGCCAGCGCGTGGTCTTCGCCAGCCTGCTTCTGGTGTTCTTCCTGCTTCTGGCGATGACGATTTCTTCCTCCGGACCCTTCAGGCAAAAGACCACATCGACGACCTACTGGCCTCCGGAAGAATCCGAAACAGCTCAGGAGTTTCTGAGCCCATCGGAAACCCTGCCGCCCACGCCGGTTCTGGTGGATTTCAGGTCGACCAGACCCGTGAGTGCAGGCGGGCGCTGACCCTATGACGCGGCGAGCATACATTTATTTTCTAGTGACGTTCCTGATTGGCGTCATCATTGGCGGCGGGGGCGTCTACTATTACGCATGGTGCGCCGGAGAGTGGCACCCTCCTCACAATGCGAAGACGTTCATACGCCACATGACCAAAGACCTCCGGTTGTCTCGGCAACAGGTGAAGGAATTGAGCTCCATCGTCGATGGCGACATGAAGCAATTTCACGCGATTCAAGCACAAGTGAGACCCCAACTTGTAGCTCTCCACAGGCAAACGAGGGCAGAGATTCGCCAAATCCTCAATTCCGAGCAGGTCAAGGAATTTGATAGCATGGTCCGCGCCCATCAAGAGGCACGCAAGAAGAGCAAAAAATGATTTTTCCCCAGCTCCTTCCGAAAACCCTGCCAATGATTTAGCATTGATCGTTTCCACTGCACCCATCGTCGATCACGAATCCTCACCGTTCTCTTGTGAGGCACCGACCGATCGGTCCCTGGAGGAACTGGCATGATTGCGCGATACACTCGTCCTGAAATGGGGAAAATCTGGAGCGAGGAAAACAAGTTTCGCAAGTGGCTGGAGGTTGAGATCGCGGTAGCAGAGGCCGAAGCCGAAGCAGGGCTGATCCCGGCCAATGCGGCGCGCTCGATCCGGAGACGAGCGCGTTTCGAGGTCGCGCGGATCCATGAGATTGAAAAAGAGGTGAAGCATGATGTGATCGCATTCACCACGAACGTTGCATCGCACATCGGGCGCAACGGACGCTACCTTCACTTTGGCCTTACGTCGAACGACGTTGTCGATACGGCACAGTCCCTGCAGATAGCCGAAGCGTCCAAGCTGCTCTGCGAGGACCTGAATCGTTTGGGAGACGTGCTCAGGAAGCGCGCCTGGGAATTCAAGAACGTCCCGGCGGTGGGGCGGACTCACGGGGTGCACGCTGAGCCGGTCACATTCGGTCTGAAGCTGGCGAACTGGTACTGCGAAAACGAGCGCAACAAGAAGCGCCTGGCTCAGGCCGCGGCCGACTTGAAGGTCGGAAAGCTCTCCGGAGCGGTGGGTACGTTCGCGCATCTGGGCCCCGCTCTGGAAAAGCGGATTTGTGCGCGGCTCGGCCTGCGCCCGGTTCCAATTTCCACGCAAGTGATCTCGCGGGATCTGCATGCCTATTATCTCTGCACGCTGGCGGTGATCACAGCTTCCCTTGAAAAGATTGCTTTGGAAGTACGCGGCTTGCAGCGCACGGAAGTGCGTGAGGTGGAGGAATTCTTCGCGGCGGGCCAGAAAGGCTCGTCGGCCATGCCGCATAAACGCAATCCGGTCACGGCAGAGCAGATTTGTGGTCTGGCGCGCGTCGTCCGGGCAAACGCGCAAGCGGGGCTTGAAAACATCGCGCTGTGGCACGAGCGCGACATCTCTCACTCTTCCGTTGAAAGGGTTATTCTGCCGGATTCCACCGTTCTCACCGATTACCTGCTCGACAAAACAGCGACGCTCATTGAAACACTTCGAGTCTATCCGGAAAAGATGCGGGAGAATCTGGAGTTACTCAAGGGCCTGGTCTTTTCCGGCCAGCTCCTGCTCGATCTCGCGGCCAAAGGCGCCACGCGCGAAGACGCTTACCGCTGGGTACAGCGCAACGCCATGCAAGTGTGGGAGAGTGGGGACGATTTCCGGCAGTTGGTCGAAAAGGATCCGGATATATCGCGCTTCCTGACCCCTCGCGAATTGAACCGAACGTTTTCTGTAGAGCGCCAACTGCGTCACGTTGACGCCATCTTTCGAAAGGTATTTGGCCGGGCGTGAGCGATCGCGGCCCGATTACGTTCGGTAGGAAGCATTGATTCGGATATAGTCCGCCGTCAAATCGCAGGTCCAAATGCGGGCGGACGCGCGGCCCTCATGAAGATCGATTCGGACCGTCACTTCAGGCCGGTCCAGCTCAGCGCGTACGGCCGGTTCGTTGAAGTCCGCCGCCAGACCCCTTCGGCAAAGCGGAAGCTCATTAACGAAGATGTCCACTTTGGCCGGATCAAATACCGACCCGGAATATCCCGCCGCGCACAAGATGCGGCCCCAATTCGCATCACTTCCGGCAATCGCCGTTTTGACAAGCGGAGAATTGCCGATAGCTCGCGCCATGCGATCCGCATCCGCTTCGCTGCGCGCACCACGGACTTCGATTGTCACGAGTTTCTTTGCGCCCTCTCCGTCTCGGACGATAGACCTTGCAAGGGACTGGCAGACCTCGTTCAAGCCTGCCAGGAAGTGCGCACCGCCGGGCGTCCCCAGGGCCACTCGAGCGCCGGAAAGCCCGCTTGCCAGAAGAATCACGCTGTCGTTTGTGGAGGTGTCCCCATCCACCGTAATGCGGTTGAATGACCCCTCGACAGAGAGCCTCAACATTCTATTCAAATGCTGCGCCGTGATCGCAGCATCGGTCAAAATAAACGCCAGCATGGTGGCCATGTGCGGATGAATCATTCCGGCGCCTTTGGCGATGCCTGCCAGCCGCACCTTTTTGCCTTGAATGACGGTCTCGATCGCGCAAATCTTGGGGAACGTGTCTGTCGTCATAATGGCTCGCGCAGCGGCAGGCAGTCCGTGCGCCGAAAGGCCGGCCACCAGCGCCGGCATCTTCTTGATCAGTAAATCGGCGCGGAGCTGCACGCCGATCACACCGGTTGAAGCCACGAGAACGCGCTCGATCGGTACTCCCAGCTCCTTTGCCGCCGCCGCCGCGGTTCTGTTTGCGGCGTGAAAACCCAGCCGGCCCGTGCAGGCATTGGCATTCCCGGAGTTCACCACCACGGCGCGGGCATGGCCGCGGCTCGCCTTCAAGAAACGCCGGCTGAGATTAACTGGTGCGGCGGCCACACGGTTGGTGGTAAATACGCCTGCCGCCGTCGTTCCTTCCGCCTCCGACACCAGGAGCGCCACATCGAGCGCCGCAGAGGCCGGCTTGATTCCAGCATGCGCCGCGGCCGCCTGGAAGCCCTGCGGCGCTACCGTGTTGTTATCAGCTTTTTGCCATGAGCGCATTTTGTCAGGAAGGTGTTATTGCGCGGCGGGGTCGCTCGCGGAAAGCTTGGAAGGTGGGCCACCTAATTGAATCGACTGGAGGCTCTCTTCGCAAGCGTGGGAATAGACGTCCGGATTCTTGCTGCCTGTATTACATACAGCCTGCACGATGCGATCGGGAGCCATGATTCGCGCCGTGATCACCGTCGAGCGCGATTGAGGATCGTATTGCGAGATTAGAACGGCATCCCTCTGGGCAATGAGAACGTGCTCGCAATCGTAACCGGGAATATGATTTTTCTCTCCGGCAGTCTGGAGATTAGTAACCTCTTGATCGGGAAATTGTGATGCTCCCGTGGGATTAGGCTGCGACGTGATCGCCAGGGAAGGTCCCTTGCCAAACCACTTGGGTCGATAAATCATCACTCCGTTTGCTTCGTTCACGACTTTGCCATAAATACCGGACGCGACCTGCATTTGAAGATTAAGCATGGCATTGCGGTAAGGCAACTGTTTGAGAAGGGCAGCGGCAATACGCTGCGCGCGGTTCGGGTACCAGCGCAAAAACAAAAACTCGCTGCCAAGCAGGACTGAGCCGGCCACCAGCACGACGATTGTTACTTTTCTCTGAGTGCTCATTTTCCACCATCTTAATGCGCGCGACGTGCGCGAAGCAATCCATCATCACTGTACCATGACCAGCGGCTCACTTTTTTCAAGGACCTCACCGATTTCGGCGGAAGGGATATCCTGTGCTTTCAAATCTTCGAGAAGAAGCGCGGTTTCATCGGCCGCGACGGCGAGAAGCAATCCTCCCGAGGTCTGAGGGTCACAAAGCAAGCTCCGGATGGGTTCGCGCACGTCATCCGCGTATTCCACGCATCCGGCAACAAACTCGCGATTGCGCTTTAATCCGCCTGGCAGGAAGCCATCACGCGCGGACTCTAAAGCGCCCGGAAGCAGCTCAACCTGCGATGAATCGATCCGAATGCTCGCTTGGCTCGCGACAGCCATTGCGCGAGCATGTCCAAGCAGCCCGAAACCTGTGATGTCGGTTGCGGCGCGCACCCTATGTCGAATTGCCGTTTCGGCCGCCGCGCGATTGAGGCAGAGCATGGAATCGACCGCCGCCTGCGCAGACTCGCCGCGCGGTGCACCTTGTTTGACGGCGGTCGATATCACACCCGTTCCGATCCGCTTCGTGAGGATAAGCCGGTCGCCTGGCCGGGCGGTTGAATTGGCGAGCAGGTGGGCAGGATCGACGAGCCCTGTAACGGCATATCCGAACTTGATTTCTTCGTCGCCGATGCTGTGCCCTCCAATGACCGTGCACCCGGCCTCCACCATTTTCTCGAGCCCGCCCAGCAGAATTTTTTCCAGGATCTGTGTGCTGCGGCTCGAATTTGGATAGCCAACGATGGAGAGTGCCGTTATGGGACGCCCTCCCATGGCGTAGACATCGCTCAACGAGTTGGCCGCTGCAATCTGGCCGAAAGTGAACGGGTCGTCGACAATCGGCGTCATGAAGTCGACCGTCTGAACCAGAGCCAGTTCGGGGCCGGAACTCGCCGGCAAACGGTACACTCCGGCGTCGTCTCCGGTTGAGAAGCCAACCAGGACATTGGGATCGGATTGAATGGGCAAGCGGGTCAAGACCGAGTCCAAAATACTTGGACTCAACTTGGCCGCTCAACCCGCGGCTTTCACCATTGCGGTGAGCCGGATGCGCTCATCCATGGGTCACTCACAGTTGTGAGACGCGACGCGTAAGCTCCTCCGAGTTGGACATGAGGGCGACCGCGCGCTGAAAACCGCTCAAGCAGCCGTTTGAAACGGCTCTGCTGCCATAATATTTATCGTAGAGGAAACCTGTCTCACCCCGCCACATCGGGAATAGACCGCAGGCCTTGAGCCACCGTTCGCAGGAGTCTGTGATATCGAGGTAGGTATCGGCTTGGAATCCTTTTGCGTCTTCCCAGTTCTCGGCGAAGTAAATCTTGTCTACCGAATGAGCGGGAAGTTTTCGCACGATCGCAGGCAAGGCGGCATAAAAGAGAGCATCCCGCACAACTCGATAGCAATTACGGTGATCCTTATGCCAGCTTCCTTTCCAGTGCGTGATTACTACGGCAGGCGTGTATTTCCGGATGAGATCGGATACGGCCGTGCAGACGGCGTCGTTGAAGGGCACAAATCCGTCCGGGTAGGTCAATAGAGTGACGTGGGCGCCGAGCGCCCGCGCCGTACGCTCGGAGGCTCCTCGCTGCATCGCTCCGTATCTGGGCGCCGGAATCGTTGGCGATCCTTTTTCTCCGAGCGTCAGACTCACGAAGACCCCGCGGCCCCCGTTGTGGATGTGCTGCGCGATGGGCGCGCCCATCGCAAAAAAAGCATCGCCCGGATGCGCAGCAATCGACATGACGGTCGATCCGGCCGGGACCGAAGAGGACCCTCCGGCCGGCCGGCCCGGCATCGGGCGTGCCTCTCTCTGCGGGCTTTTACTCTGTGCGGAGAGTGCAGTTGCTCCGCCACTCAAGCTTCTGAGAAAAGTTCTTCGCGTGGCATCCATATTCCCTCAAAGCCGATTGATGACGCTCGCCAGGTATCCGGCGCCAAAACCGTTGTCAATATTCACGACAGCGAGATTGGACGTGCAACTGTTGAGCATGCCTAGCAAAGCGGCCAGACCGTGAAAGCTGGCCCCATAACCGACACTGGTGGGAACCGCAATGACGGGAGCGCCCACCAAACCCGCAACAACGCTGGGTAGCGCGCCTTCCATCCCGGCTACGCAGATAATGACCCGAGCCGACCGCAACAGCCGGCTTTCCCCAATCAGCCGGTGAATGCCAGCCACACCCGCGTCATAAATCGACTTGACTCGATTCCCCATCGCTTCGGCAGTGACGAGCGCCTCTTCCGCCACCGGAATATCCGAAGTTCCTGCCGAGACCACCAGGATCGTTCCTTTGCCTTGCAGGCGACGCTCGCGTCGAATGGAGATGGCCCCCGAAAGGGCGTGGAATTCGGCTTCCGGCGCAAGCTTTCGAATCCGTTCGAACAACGCTTCACTTCCTCGCGTAATCAAGATATTGTGGCGCCGCCGAAGCATTCTCCTTACTACGCCTTCCACATGGCCTGGATCCTTGCCTCGGCCTAGAATGACTTCGGGTAATCCTTGCCGCAACTCGCGGTGATGATCGATCTTGGCATACCCCAGGTCTTCATAAGGCAAGTCGCGGAGTTGCTCGATCGCGTCGTCGACGCTCAGCGTACCACGCCGGACTTGCTGAAGCATTTTCTTGATTTCTTCAGCGCGCAAGGGCAACCTCCGTTGAATCTCATGGCTCAGTATATCAGGCTGAGGGCGCGCTGCTGCGCTCCCGTTGCGGACAATGGGTTTTCATTTTAAGCTGGGCAAGCGGGGTGAGCGATGAGTGACGCTCCACCTAATCTGAAAAAGCCCGGCGTTTGGCAGCGCTGCTTCACGCCACCGCCTGATTCATGAACTTCAAAGACAAGCTGCTCGATCCCTATCTCCCTGTCGTCTTGTTTGAGATGGTGCCGCCACCGTCCGCGAAGCCGGAGGCGATAGAAGGTTCGTTGGCCGAAGCCCGGAGTGTCAAGGCCCGAGTGGATGCCATCAACCTTCCGGAAATCCAGGATGAGGTGAGAGGCAAGGAGCGATCCACGAAATTCGTTGAGCGTGTCGAGCCCCGCGTCATGGCGAAGCGCATCCGGCGGGAATTGGGGCTGGAAGTGATGGTCAATCGTTGCGTGGTTCACGAAGCGAACCCTATCTCCTGGTTCCAAAAGACTCAGGAAGAATATGGCGTTCACTGCTTCGTGCTAGTGGGAGGCGAGTCCAGCCAAATCGCGTATCCAGGGCCCGGAGTGGTGGAGGCCGCACGCGGCATGAGCGCTTCCGGGCTGAACGTCACCCTGGGAGGCATCAGCATCCCGGCGCGTGCCCATGAAGCTGAGCGCGTTCGGCGCAAAGCCGCCGCCGGAATCTCGTTCTTTACCACCCAGGTCCTGTTTGACTCGAATGACATCGTATGGCTCATTCAAAAGCTCAACGGCCTCGAAGCTCGAGTCTTTCTCAGTTTTGCTCCAGTCAGCCATCCTCGCGATCTTGAGTTTCTGCGCTGGCTGGGCGCAGACATTCCTGCGGATCTCGATCGTTTTCTCCTCCAAGGCGATTCTGGTGAAACGAGCGCTTCAGAAGCTCCGCACGGCAAACAATCAGCGTTGGAACGCTCACTGGACTTGTGCCAACGAATCCTGATGGACGTCTTCGATAATCTCCCACCAGATGCCCCGCCCGTCGGCATTAACATCGAACACATCAACAAGCGAAATTTCACCGCCGCCATCAAGCTACTGGACCGGCTGAACGAGCATTACCGGCATCTCGTCGCCGCCCGTGCACGCGCGAGCTTGAAGTGAGACCTCATAGCCCATGGGAAAAGCGCAGGATTCTCAGCAGCAGGAAGGCTACGTCAAAGTCGCGGTCTTCGCAGCGCTACGCAACTCGCTTGCTTACCGGGTGCAGGCGCCGTTGAAGGTGTATCCGGGACAACGTGTTCTGGTTCCACTCGGGTCCCGCAAGGTCACTGGAATCGCCCTGGAGTCTACCGAGCAAATACCCGCCGGCGTTAAGCCGCGCGAGGTCCTTCGCGTCGTTGACGCCGATCCGGTTCTTTCACCGGAGCTGCTGGCGCTCGGCCTGTGGATTTCGGATTACTATCTGGCGCCGCCGGGAGAAGTTTTTCGCGCTATGCTGCCTCTCGGCCAGGAAACTTACCGGGCGCGCCGGATCAGCATTACGGAAGCGGGTAAGAGGAGACGGGAAGAGCTTGCTTCGAGCCTGCTGGAGGAAGTGCGAGCAAGCGAAGAGAGCAGGCTGCTGAAGTTCCTGGCGGAGCGCCCGCAAGCGGCGGTGGGAACAGCGCGGCAAAAATTCGGCCGAGAAGCTACGGCTGCCGCCCTCAAACACGGCTGGGCACGTCTGGATGAAGTGGAGGCCGAGAAGCGAAAGGCACTTGCCGTGAAGCTGATAAACCAGAGCACCGAGCTCAGTGAAACGGCGAGGAAAGGCTTTAAGTCACC
>JASHON010000155.1 GCA_030041095.1 Terriglobia bacterium | reverse complement strand
CGGTTTTAGCCCGGTTTAATTGGACAGCACCGTGAAAAATTCCGTGCCCCTGCCGACCCGTTCCCCTCCGCCGCCGGGGGAACCTGGTTTTCAAACCAGCCTTCAGGGGCGAAGTTTGTTCAATAGAATCAACAAGCGGTTTGCTGGCCCGAAGCTAATTTGGACAGCCCTGGGTTTCAAACCCGCCCCTACTCAATTTTCAAAACAGGGCATGACTGAAGTCATGCCCTGATACGGCGCGGCTTCGATCAATCCCGAAATGTAGAAACTCGACCCCCCAAAATACTTGCTGCAGGCCATGCTACACTGAACGGGCAACAAAATAACGATTCGGTTTCGGCGAGGCGTAGCATGAACAGGGCGGAGGACTGGCTGAAGCAGGCTGAGGATGACCTCCAGGCTGCGCGCGATTCCGCCGCAACCGCGCATCACGAGTGGGCCGCGTTCCAGGCCCAACAGTGCGCCGAAAAGGCCGTTAAAGCGGTGGCGCAGAACCTGCACGGGGCGGTGCGCGGCCATTCAATCACCGCGATGCTCACCCAGCTCGGCCGGGAGATTGTTGTGCCCGACGCCGTACATCAGGCCGCGCAGGAACTGGACCAGGTTTACATCACGTCGCGTTATCCGAACGGGTTTGTATCGGGGTCTCCAGCAGACTATTTTTCTGCGACGACGAGCCAGAGGCTGATTGCAAGCGCTGAATCCATTTTCGAATTCTGCCGAAATTACCTTTCTCGACCGTGATCGCGTGCTCCAGGACCTCCGGGCGGCGGTCCTCGCGGCCAAGTCTCGATGCCCTGAGATCGTCCGCGTCCTGCTTTTCGGATCGCTGGCGACAGGTAATTGGACTGCGGATAGCGATGCGGATTTAATCGTTGTGGTGCGCAGAAATTTCAAAGATCTATTTGAGCGCGCCACCTATCAGATTTCCTCCGGCGAGATTCCCACGGACTCTCTGGTATATTCGGAAGCTGAGTTTGAGGAATTGGCCCGCAACCCTTCCAGTTTTCTCGCGCAGAGCCTGATCTGCGCCCTGGAACTGTGAGCTGACGCAGGTCCCCCCATCTGAATGTGCGGCATCTGTGGTGTGTTCAATTTTAGACCGCGCGCGCCGGTAGATCAGATTGCGTTGAAGCAGGCGGCCTCCGCGCTGGCTCATCGCGGGCCGGACGACGAAGGGTTTTACATCGATCGGGAAATCGGGCTTGGCATCCGGCGGCTCAGCATCATCGACCTTGCCGGAGGGCATCAGCCGCTTTCAAATGAAGATGGATCCATTTGGATTGCGTTTAACGGCGAGATTTACAATTACCGGGATCTTCGCTCATCGCTTCTACTCCGCGGCCACGTCTTTCGCACGGCAACAGACACCGAAGTGATCCTGCATCTTTATGAGGAGCGGGGTACGGCGTGTCTCGACGATTTGCGGGGCATGTTTGCGTTCGCGCTGTGGGATGGCCGCAGCCGCCGGCTTTTCCTGGCGCGAGACCGATTGGGCGTAAAGCCGCTTTTTTACCGCGTCACAAATAGTTCGATTCAGTTTGCTTCAGAGCTTGCCGCGTTGCGCCCGCTCGCGCCGCAAACTTTCGAAATAGACCGGCAATCCCTTTACGATTTTTTTGCTTTCCGCTACGTTCCCGCTCCGCAGACGCTGTATCGCGGCGTTCGGAAGCTTCTGCCCGGCCATTTTCTGGTTGCCGATGAGAGCGGCGCCAAGGAAAAGTGCTATTGGGATATTCCAGCTTCTCAGGAGGATTCACGGCCGGCGCAAGAACTTGCTGGCGAAGCCGTCGAGCGCCTGCGGGAAAGCGTCCGCCTTCGGCTCGTCTCGGATGTGCCGCTCGGCATATTTCTGAGTGGCGGAATCGATTCAAGCGCCATCGCTTCCTTGATGGCGGAAGAGGGCGTGAAGCCGCTTCGCTCGTTTTCTGTGGGATTCGACGAGGCCGCGTATAGCGAGCTTCCGTGGGCGCGGCGCGTGGCGCGCTTATGTTCGACGGAGCATCAGGAGCTGCTGGTGCGAGCCGATGACGTTGAGCGTGAGCTGCCGCGTCTTATTGGGCTGCGGCAGGAACCCGTCGCGGAGCCCACGGATGTGGCGCTGTATCTTCTGGCGCGGCTCGCTTCGCGTAGTGTGAAAGTGGCGTTGGCGGGCGAAGGCGGAGATGAGCTCTTCGGCGGATATCCCAAATACGCAGCGGACTGGCTGGCGCCGGCGGTTTCCTCATTGCCGCGAGGTCTCGCGCGGCGCGCCGCCAGCATGTTTCCGTACCGCCTGCGGCGCGCTCAATCCGCTTTCGAGTCACTCTCGATTAAGGACGAAGCGGAACGCTTTGTGGCATGGTTCGCTTCGTTTTCTTGCCACGAACGAAGCGAGCTGTTGAGCCGCGACTTCCTCAGTCAGATGGACGAGGAACATCCGGCGCGTGTTTTCGCTCAGGCGCTCGGAAAAGACCGTCAGCGTTCGCGTTTGAAGCGGATGCTCTACGCGGATCTGAAGATCTGGCTGCCTGACAATTTGCTCCTTCGCGGCGATCACATGACGATGGCCGCTTCGATTGAAGAGCGTGTTCCAATGCTCGATCACAAGCTGGTGGAGTGGGCGGCGGGCATCCCGGACCGGCTGCTGATCCGGCCATTCCGAGCCAAAGCGTTCCTTCGGCGCGCGTTAGAGAAGCAGCTTCCGCGGGAGATTCTTGAGCGCCGCAAGGTGGGTTTTGCCGTGCCAGTGGGATTGTGGTTTCGCGGTCCGCTCCAAACGATGCTTCGGGACCTCGTGCTCTCCCCGCAGGCGCTGGCTCGGGGATATTTCAATCCGGCGAGCGTCAGACGCTTGGTTGAGGAGCATCTTGCGGGAACGCGCGACCGCCAGAAGCAGCTTTGGACTCTTCTCAATTTCGAGCTATGGCAGAGACAATTGCAAACGTGAGTCGCGAGATGAACCAGGGAGCCGGCGAGGGCCAACCGCCAGCGGAGGAGCAACAACGGAGAACGGCGGACGGACGCATTCGGGCCGCCGTCTGCATCATCGTTGAAAACCTTCCTGTGCCTCTCGACCGGAGAGTGTGGCAGGAAGCGCTGGCGCTGCGTCACGCCGGATACCGCGTGTCCGTGATTTCGCCCAAAATGGGCGCCTTCCGGCGCTCTTACGAAGTGTGCGAAGGCGTGGAAATTTACCGGCATCCGGTGTGGGAGGCTTCAGGGCCCTTCGGATACCTTCTCGAATATGCTTGGGCGCTTGCTGCGGAGTTCGTTCTCGCCCTGGAAGCCTATCGGCGCAGTCGTTTTCGCATCCTCCAAACCTGCAATCCGCCGGACACGATGTTCCTCATCGGATGGTTTTTCAGGTTGTTCGGCGTTCGATTCATTTTTGACCATCACGACTTGAATCCGGAACTCTTTGAAGCGAAATTCGGCAAGAAGGGTGGACTCTTTTACCGGTTCGTTTGCCTGGCCGAGCGCATGACGTATCGAGCGGCGCGGGTCTCTATTGCCACCAATGAATCCTATCGGGAAGTTGCCGTGACGCGCGGGAAGATGAGGCCGGACCGCGTGTTTGTAGTTCGAAGCACTCCTGATCTGGAATCCATGCCGGCGGAGAATCCGTCGCCGGAGTTGAAGGAGGGCAGGCAGTTCCTGGTGGTCTATCGGGGAGTGATGGGATCGCAAGACGGCTTGGATCTGCTCATCGAGTCCATTGAAATCATCGTGAAAAGGCAGGGAAGGGAAGACACGCTGTTTGTCCTGGTTGGCGACGGCACGGAGGCGCCGCGCGTGCGTGAAATGGCCGCCAACAAAGGCCTGAACCATGCTGTGCGCTTTCCTGGGCGGCTGCCACTTCCCGAGCTTGTGAATTATCTCTCAACCGCCGATGTGGGTGTCGCGCCCGATCCGCTGAATCCCATGAATGACAAATCAACAATGAACAAGGTGCTGGAGTATATGGCCTATGGAAAGCCGGTGGTGCTCTACGATCTTGCGGAAGGCCGCCGCGCCGCGGGCGACGCGGCGCTCTACGCGCAGCCCAATCACCCGGAGGATTTCGCGGCGAAGATCATCGAGCTTCTTGATTCAGAGCCGCTCCGCAGAAGACTGGGTGACGCGGGCCGCCGCCGCATCAACGGAGAACTGAGTTGGGAAACACAAAAGCGCGAGCTGCTAAAAGCCTACGAGACCGCGTTATCGGGCTAACCTGCATTGCTTTGGGAAGTACTGCTGGGATTCTTCGCTGCGCTCTGCATGACACACGGCGCTAAGCCCTTTGTATTCAGTGAGCCGGAATCGCGCCCTGGCGCCGCGTGTCATGCCCCAAATTGGCAGCCCAAGCTGTGGACGCTCAGAATGACATTCGTTTGTGTCGGCACGGCGGGAGCCGAGCCCTCGAGTTTATACACGTGGCGAACCGGCCGGGGCACTCGATGCGGCTCCGCCGCCTGACGTGCGGAAAGGCTTGCCTTTCCGAGAGCGCCATCGACCAAATTATTTAGGGCGAGGCTGCGCCTCGCCCCAGCGGCTTCTACCTTTCACACACCGTTTCCCGGGCGCTTCAGCAGCCGTTTCCGTGCCCCGTATCAGGGCATGACTTCAGTCATGCCGCAGTGCGTCGCAGACTCCAACGGCTTTAGCCGCTGGTCGGCGCAGCCAGGGGCTAAACACGCCGCGGCAAAGGGCCACTCTGTCATGCTGAGCGAAGCGAAGCATCTCTGCGTTTCCTTGGAAACGAATGCCGGGATTCTTCGCTGCGCGAGATTGGATGGTCACACCGTTGCGCTGAGCAATCTATGCGCTTCGCATACGCTCCGGATGGCGTGCAAGGCTCAATAAAAGCTGCGCCAGGCGGCGCGGATCGTGCCGCGCCACGCGGTCTTCGGCAAGCAAATCAGCGATGATGGGGCGCACGCCCAGGCTCTCAATCCGATCGACGTCGTTCACCACCGGTTCGGCTCTTTCCACGGCATAGCGCTTCCGCATCGCAGCGGAAATTCTGGACTTGCTCAGGATCATCCCGTCAATAATCCGCCGCCCGGCGTGTTGGTGCAAGGCGGCCAGGTGGTCTGCGGCCGTATAGTGTTTTGTTTCGCCGGGCTGGGTCATCAAGTTTCCGATATACAAGCGAAGCGCGCGCGTTCGGGCCATTTGTTCTGCAATCCCGTGAACGAGCAGATTGGGGATCAAGGACGTATAAAGTGACCCTGGC
>JASHON010000154.1 GCA_030041095.1 Terriglobia bacterium | reverse complement strand
ACAAGGATCGAAAAGGCCGTCACGATGACGGCAATCATCGCCATCTTCACTTCTTTCTGCTCGATTTTCTTGCCTAAGTATTCCGGCGTTCTTCCCACCATCAGCCCGGCGATGAAAACTCCGACGATGGCGTAGAGCAGGATTCCGTAGAGGCCGGAGCCGACGCCGCCGAAGATCACTTCATCCGTCTGAAGATTCAGCAGCGGAACCATGCCGCCAACCGGCGTAAAACTATCGTGCATACTGTTGACGCTGCCGTTGCTCGCGTCAGTGGTGGCCGTCGCCCACAACGCGGAGCTGGAGATGCCGAAGCGAACTTCCTTGCCTTCCATGTTGCCGCCGGGCTGGGTCCTGGTAGGCACAGCCTCAACGCCCAGGCGCGTGAGGTTCGGGTTCCCCCGCAGCTCGGCGCCGTAACAGACAAAAACACCGGCGAAAAACAGAATCGACATGGCCTCAAACAAGGCCCAGCCTTGCCGCGTGTCGCCCACCATTTTCCCGAACGTATAAGTGAGCGCAGAGGAGATCACCAGAATGGCAAGCAACTCCGTGAAATTTGTATCCGGCGTTGGGTTTTCGAACGGGTGGGCGGAGTTGGCGTTGAAGAAGCCGCCGCCATTCGTTCCCAGCATCTTGATCGCTTCCTGGGATGCCACCGGCCCAACCGCGATGGTCTGAGTCTTGCCCTCGAGTGTCGTGGCATGGCGATACGCCTGGAACGTTTGCGGAACGCCGCGGGCGCACAGGTAAAGCGCGAAAACGAACGAAAGGGGTAGTAGGACGTAGAGGACGCAGCGCGTAAGGTCAACCCAAAAGTTACCAATGCTGCTGGCCTGCTTGCGCGCGAAACCACGAATCATGGCGATGGCCACCACAATGCCGGCCGCCGCGGAAAGGAAGTTCTGCACGGTCAGGGCGGTCATTTGAACCAGATAACTGAGCGTTTGCTCTCCTCCATACGATTGCCAATTGGTGTTTGTCATGAAACTTACGGCCGTGTTGAAGGCGAGATCCGGCGTGAGCGCAGCGGCATTGGCCGGCGCATGCCGCGTTCCAAAGCCCATCGGATTCAGCGGCAGGAGACCCTGCAGGCGCTGGATCGCATAAACAAGCAGGAAGCTCACGAGGCTGAAAGCGAGAATGGACGCGGCGTATTGCGTCCACCGTTGCTCGTTTTCTTCTCGAATGCCGCAGATTCTATAAACAAGCCGCTCGAGCGGGCGCAAGAGAGGAGACATGAACGTTCGCTGACCTTCAAAAACGCGAGCCATGTAGAGCCCGAGCGGCTTGGTGAGGGCCAGCAGAACGAGGAAGTAAACCAGAATATAAAGAATGCCGTTACCGGTCATTGACCCTCCTCAAAACCGCTCCGGACGAAGCAGAGCAACGACGAGATAAACCAGCAGAAGTAGGGCAACCACGCCGCCGATGATGTAGGCCATTTCTGACCCTCCTTACTTTGGGACCGCGCCCTGGCCTGACCCGGTCTCGCTATAGCCGGTCGCAGGCCTTGGTGAATGCCCAGCAAAGAACAAAGACAAGCAGGCCCACCACGATATAAAAGAGATCCAGCACGTCTTTTCCACCTCTCTCGCCCCGAAATTCAGCCTACACCGCAGGAAATAAGGAAGTCATAAAGAATAGATAAACACTTTGTGAACGGAACTCCGGCGAGTGAGAAATCGAGGCTAAGGCGTCATCGTCCGAATTCGAGGCGGTGAATCAGGGGATCGGGAAGGCTGGCGGAAACCATCTTTTCTTGCGTCAGGGACAGGTTATATCCGGTGCGGTAAAACTCCACCATTCGGGCCGTCTCATCGAAGATGGCGAATGCGGCGCGCCAATCGCCGTCGCGCGGCTGGCCAACAGAACCGGGATTGATCAGGTAACGAACGCCATCGCTGAGCGGCACGTTCGTAACGAGGCCGTCCTGCATTGCACTCAGGGGAACCGCAGAAAACGCGCCCGCATCGCTTAGGCAGAAACCGCCCTGATGGTGAGTGTGGCCGAAAAAGACGAGAGGCATGTGCTGCGCTTGCAAAACCCGAACGGCCTCTTCGGCGCTGAGCACATATTCGTCCTCGTCTTCCTCCGATCCGTGAACGATGCCAAAATCGTCCACCTTGGCCGGACCTGCCGGAAGCTGGCGAAGATAAGCGAGGTTCTCGAGTGTCAGAACGGAGCGCGTCCACGCCACCGCCAGACGTGCAAAGATGTTGAATTCGCTTGCGTCCGTGATGCCGGCGCATGCCTTGTCGTGATTCCCGCGAATGACAGCACTGGCGATCTTCCTCACCCGCTCCACGACGGCATTGGGATCCGGCCCATAGCCCACCAGGTCGCCGAGGCACACAGCCTTATCGTATTTTCCTTGCGCCAAGTCGAGGCTCTTTTCAAGCGCCTCGAGATTGGCGTGAGGGTCGCTTAAGATCAGGTAGCGCATAAGAGGTCGCAGGCAACAGGCCGTAGGCCACAGGCAATGGATCCCGGGCGACGGGCGGCAAGTTACCGTTAGGGGGGCCGGCGCCTCACGTCCGGACCTTTCTCACTGCAGCCGTTAGCCCCTTATCCCTGTCCTTGTGCCTTGTATCGCGGCGGCTGTGGCCTGTCTTTTTACGACGCACCCTTGCCAAGCAGCACGGCAGGAATCGTTTTCAGCAGGATCTTCCAATCCAACAGCGGTGACCAGCGATCGATGTATTCCAGGTCCAGCTCCATCCATCTCTTGAAGCTCAGGCGGCTGCGGCCTTCGATTGCCCAAAGGCAGGTCAGCCCCGGCTGCATGCGCAGGCGGCGCCGCTGCCAGAGCTCGTAGCGTTCCACTTCTTCCGGCAAGGGCGGCCGCGGACCCACGAATGACATATCTCCTCTTAGAATGTTAATCAATTGAGGCAGCTCGTCCAAGCTCAACCGGCGCATGAAGCGGCCCACCCGCGTGCAGCGCGGATCGTTCCGAATCTTGAAGACCGGGCCATCAGCTTCATTCAAAGCTTCCAGTTCTTCCTTACGGAGGTCCGCGCCCGCATGCATGGATCGAAACTTGTAGAGGGTGAATTTGCGCCCTCCGAGGCCGCAACGAGTTTGGCGGTAGAAGACTGGCCCGGGAGATGTGAGCTTGATCAGCGCGGCAAGCAGCAAGAGAACTGGAGAGAGAATGACAAACATCACCGCGGCCATGCCGAAATCCAGCAACCGCTTGATGAGCATGAGGGCTTCATTTTCTGGAGTGGTGGAAAAAGTGAGCAGCGGCATTTCCTGAAGGTGCTCCAGAGAGACGCGGGAGAGGACGTGCGGGAAGAAGCTGAGGGAAAGACGCGCCTTGACGCCTTCCTGCTCGCAGATGAGAAACGTGTTTTCAAGTTGGTCGAGCTCGTCTTTGGAGACGGCGAAGATCACTTCATCGATCACGTGCCGGCGCAGCAATTGCGGCAGGTCGTTGACGGAATAGAGCGGGTAATCACGCTCCAGTCGGGGCGAGCGCAAAGATTTTACTTCCTCCGGACCCTTGCCTACAGATGCGAAACCAGCCAGCTCCACGCCGCGCCGGCCGTTCCCTTCGAGAGCTCGTGCGATCTCGAAAGCATCGGGCGAGCTGCCCACGATCAGAAAGTGTTGCCTTCCCGCTAAGCTTGCCCGCCAACGCCCTTCGAATCGCCTGGCAAGGAGGCGGAGAAGAACCATCAGCAGCAGGTTGATGGCAGCATAAAAGCCTACGAGAATCCGGCTGACGTGCTGAAAGTTGAAAGCGAAAATGACGGCGAAAAGCAGAAGCGTTGACCACGCCGCAACACGGACCACTCTCTTAATCGCCTGGCGCAGGTCCTCCTCTTCGATTTGCCGGTAGAGACCCGTGGCCCAACCAACTCCGAGCCAGCTTGCGGTTGCCAGCGGAACAATCCACGGATAATGCGAAACCGGGAACAGGAGACGAAATCCGGGCAGATGCAGCCGGATTTCGCGCGCGCTCCAAAAACTTACCAGCGTTACACCAGTATCGGCCAAAGCGAAGAGCAGGCCCACCAAGCGATTGTGGCGCGAGAACATAGGCTAGCCCATTGTAACCTGATTAGCAGGAGTTCGGTTTGTATGGCTGAGAAACGCGGTAGGTCGCGCCTTGCAAGCGCAGGCGAGGGCGTTTTGTTCGTTGTCGATGGTGGGTCGTCAGTTGTCCGGCGGCTATTGGCCCTTGTCTCCTGTCACTTATTACCCCGTCGTTTGTCTCTACCTTGGCCGGCCCCGGCTCGCCAATCACCGTTGGCTACCAACTCTTCACTTCTCATTCCTGCCACACATCTCCTATTCCGAATTCTGTGTGACCACTTATCTGTTTAGTAGTTGACTTTAGCAGCAAAAGACTGTTGCCGTCGTCTCGCGCGACTCACGGCATTTGCTGCTCAACCATCTTGCGTGCCGATGATAGGCAGCATATGCAGTACTGATACCGCCAGCTATGTAACTGCGTTCAATACAATTGTTTGTCGTAGGCCAATTTACCGTAAACAGGATCCTACGATACCGTAACAAACCGTAACAAACGTTGACTTCGCCCTCTCGGGTGATAGACTCCGTGAGCCGTAGCTGATAGTAGGACTTTTTACCGTAAGTAATGTGTTTTGAGGCAGCGGTTGGTACCAAGTGAAAGGGAAGCCAAGTCTGTGGATGTCAAAACGGAAGGCCGGAGGAAGCACAGGCGCACCGGGGCGGCGTAACAAGGCGACGCTTCGTTGAAAAGCAAATAGAAGTGGTGAGCTAACGCAAGAGAAAAGGGAGCTGTGGCAACAGGGGGATAGGTTCTATGGTCGGGGGAGTGGCAAGCGAACTTTTCGGTTCGCTTCGCAGCAAGTCACTGGATGGGTTTCTGAAGGTCCGTTGTCCTGCCCTGAAAACTCTGCGCGGCAAAGAGCCATGGGAAATCGTGCTGTTCACCGTGATCAAAGGCCGGCGTCTTTCAGCAGCCTGCTACGGGCTAACGGCTGTTGGCCTGTAGCCGCATTGGGGAAGTGGAAAACCATTGCGAGCAGGGAAACGAGACATAGAGAGAATGTCAACAAGTTTCGAATCGCTCGCTGCGGCAATTTTGAGGAGGAGGTTTCATAAATAATGAAAAAGAGACTGTTAAAGGGTGGCTCTTATGCCTTGGCAGTGGCTGCGGTGCTGGCAGGGTTTGGAGTTTTGCAGCCTCGTGCGCTAGCCCAGGTGATCACGGGCACGATAACAGGGACTGTGCGGGATATGAGCGGAGCCGTCGTCCCCGGCGCCAAGGTCGCGCTCACCAATCAGGCGACCAAGGTGGTGGACAACGCCACCGCAAATCACGACGGCAGCTTTGTTTTTCCAGATCTCTTACCAGGGACGTACCGCGTTTCGGTTTCGATGACCGGGTTCGCCACTTGGCAGGAGTCAGGCATTGCGCTGCATTCGCAGGAAAGCCTGGCCTTGCCGAATATCGCTCTCCATGTGGCGACCGCCAAGCAGCAGGTGACAGTGGTTTCCGCGCTCTCCTCGCCCGTGCCCATCAACAACGGAGCGAGCAGCACCACACTGAACAACCGCATGGTAAGCCAGCTTTCCATCGAAGGACGCGACGCTGCCGAGCTCATTAAGTTCATGCCGGGCATGGCGATTAACTCGGGATTGAGCAATACAGAATGGAACAGCGCGCTGACGCAAATCAACAGCGGCCCGATCGGCTCATTCTCTGGGAGCGGTACCGCGCCTTATGGTGGGACGCAGATGGTGATGAACGGGTCGGAGATTCTGGACCCCGGGAACCAGGGCACCCAGATGGCGAACGTCAACCAGAACATGACCTCCGAAGTAAGCGTATCTAACGCTGCGTTCACAGCTCAGTACGCCCATGGCCCAATCATTTTCCAGGCAACAGGCAAGACCGGGACTTCGGCATACCATGGTGAAGCGTACCTTTACGCGCGCAACGGGAGTCTGAACTCGAACAACTCTTACTTCAACGCCAGCGGCATTGCGAAGCCGATTGACCATTACTGGTATCCGGGCGGCAACATCGGCGGGCCGATCCCGTTTCCCTTCACGAGCTTCAACAAGAACCACGATAAAGCGTTTTTCTTTGTGGGTTACGAGCATTTGGACCAGTTGCCGGTAGGCACACTTCACAAATACATCACCCCGACTTCGGCGATGATGAATGGCGACTTTAGCCAGTCCACCCTTGCTCCCCTGCATGACCTGTCGGGCTTTGCCGGCGAGGTTCCCTGTGCCGCTTCGAACTCAAGCGCCTGGAATTACGGCAATTTCTGCAGCGGTGCGGTCTCCTCCGGAGAAATCTCGAATGGGGTCATCAGTCAAAGCCTGATTGATCCGAGCGGTTTGGCCCTGATGAAAATGCTCTCAAGCGGGCCGGGGATGCAGGCGATTACGCCTACCGCCAGCAACCCTTACAATGCGGAATACCTGGACAATGAGCCAGTGGTTAGCGACGAACTTTACGTGCGGGGCGACGCGAACATCACGCCGAAGATTCATGCGTTTGCCAACCTCACCTACCAGCCCGAGAGCGACCTGAACCACATCGGTATCTGGTGGTGGGATCCGGACTCAATTCCTTATGATTCTTCGATGCCGGCCAGCCAGGAGGCCAGGGACTGGAGCGTCGGCGTCGACAACATTATTGCCCCAACGCTCGAAAACGAGGCAGTGTTCGGCTATGCGTACTTCATCAACCCAATCACCCTCGCGAATCCCTCGGCGGGAAACCCGGCGACGTACGGGTACAAGGTGCCACTGCCTCCAGGCTTCAGCCAAACGAACGCTGTTCCCATGATACCGAACATCGTAAGTTGGTGCTGTGGCCTCGAGACAGGGAGCGGCGGGAACGTGGCGAGCGCGGATCTCGGCGCAGGGTTCGGAGAGCCCGGCTTCCCCCTCCAGGGATTTTCCGGCAACACATTCGGCAAGTACGCTCAAGTGCCGGACGTTAGTGACAACCTGACGTGGATCAAGGGGACGCACACCGTGAAGCTTGGTTTCTACTGGGAGAGCGCATCCAACGTCCAGACGGAGGAGGATGGCACGGAAGGGACCTGGGACTTCGACAACTACGCAAGCAACACCAGTTTCAACTACTACGCGGATATGCTCCTGGGACATGCCGACAGCTACACTGTGGCAGATACCAATTTCACCGACTTCACGAGGTATAGGGAAGCGGACTTCTACGCGGAGGATTCCTGGAAGATTCACCGCAACGTGACGCTCAATTACGGCATGAGATTCGAGCATATGGGGCAGTGGTATCCGTACGGGTCCAGCGCCAAGGGCATTATGGTGTGGGATCCCAGCAACACTGCGAATCCGTATGAGCCGGAAGTGGCGCCTTACAGTTCCGCTACAACGCTGCCGCTGGGCGGTTATGTGTGGCACGCAATTGACCCCAGCATTCCGATCTCGGGCTACCCGAACCCCAGTATCACGCCAGCGCCGCGACTCGGAGCTGCCTGGGATATGTTCGGGAATGGCAAGACGGTTCTGCGCGGCGGGTTCGGCATCTATCGATACCAGATCGCCTATAACGATGTGACAGAGGACGACATGCTGTCCGCTCCGCTCGGGGTGAAGACCTTTACCAGCAGTTGTACCTTCACAAGTCTCGAATCACTTGGGACGTGCGGTGCGGCCGCTGGGGCGCTAAGGAACACGACCAGCTTTGCAGGGCTGGAGGCGGGTGACGACAAGTCTCCTTACACCGATACCTGGGATTTTCTCGTCGACCAGGCTGCGCCCTTGCATTCCTTGTTCGAGGTTCAGTATCAGGGCAATCGTACCCGCAATTTGCTGGTTACTGCTAATGGCGGGGGCGGTCAAGACATGGCGGATATTAACAACCCACAGGTCGGGAGCTATTTCAAGCCAGATCCGGTGGCAAACGCCGTTGGGCTGCCGAACTGCTACAACGGCGCCGGCCAGGAGGTGAACACCAATTGGACGGTTGATGTGAATTGTTCCGACAGCGGAGATACGTTCTATTGGCAGGGGACGCCGGATGCCACGCATATCACCGGCGGGCCACAAAGCGCGGTGGACTGGAACCCCTATGATTATTCAAGTGTGTACGTCTTCAACCACGACAGTTATTCCAACTATAATGCGCTGATCCTGCAGTGGGTGAAGCAATCCGGTCCCGTAGTCTTCACCGTCAACTACACTTGGGAACATGCGCTGGGGATCTGGGATGGCAACAACGATAACGGTCAGGGCTCCGGCCCCGGCTTGGACCAATTCTGCGTGACCTGCGCTTATGGTCCTCTGGCCTTTAACCGGGCGCAGCTTTTAAATGCAGCGTATGTAATAAACCTGCCGAGCCGGATTCACAACGACAAGTTCCTCGCTGGAGTGGCGAACGGCTGGCAGCTTTCCGGCGACACGCAGTACCAGACCGGACCGCCGCTGCAAGCGTTGACGGGCGGTGACCTCGATGTTACGTACCCTGCGGGAATCAGCAACTCGAGCGTTTTGGGCACCAACGCCGTAAGGCTCATGCCGATGCTGGTCTGCAATCCGGGGGCGAACCTGGGTTCGGGCCAATACTTCAACCCGAACTGCTTCCGGTCGCCCAAGAACTCCGTGACAGGCGGCGTGTCAACCGTCGCAGCTAACGGACCGTTCGTGTGGCCCAACATTCCTGGCCCCGGTTTCTTCAACAGCGACTTGGGCTTGTACAAGAACTTCAAGATCACGGAGCGGCAAGGACTCCAGGTCCGATTCACGGCGTTTAACTTCCTGAATCACCCTCTGCCGCAGTTCAACCTGACGAACGACCTCGACCTGTCGTTCTCGGCTCCGGGTGGTGGGAATACCAATACGAACTTTACCGGTAAGCCTGCCTATACGTACGGGAATCGGACCATCGAAATCGCGGTCATCTACACCTTTTAGGCGGGCGTTGACAGCTTGGTAGCAGTAGGGGGACGACGCGATTCGTCCCCCTTTTTTTGTTGCCGGGTGAGGTTGACAGCGGCTTCGTCCCGATGGCGTGACCGCTGCTCAGGGCTCATCCTCTGGCCATGCGGTTCCTCGTGGTGGCGTTGGAGGCGCCGCGGGCGCTGAAATGCGAGCGCCAAGCCGCAGGCTGCCCCTCTCTTCCCCGTATTTCTCCTGTGGCCCGTAGAGAGGGGGAGTGAGCTGTGAGAGTACGGCTGGGGCGACGCTGCGATAGAATGCCTCTCTATGGCATTTCGCAGGACGAGAAGGCAGGTGTTGCAACTGCTCGGGGCGTCGCTTTTCTCGCTCCCTGGCGGAGCTGCAGTGCGCGGCAGCCTGGGATCGGCCGGTGATGCCTCCGCCACTCCTCCGATCCACTTCGCGCTCCAAACCCTTCCTTTCCGGTTGGAAACGGATGAAACCCTCGCTCACCCTCACATGCCGGCAACCATGGCGGGCGGGCTTGGCGTTTTCGATTACAACAACGACGGCCGGCCGGATATCTTCTTCACCAATGGCGCCAGCATCGCCACACTGAAGAAAGACTCACCGAAATACTCCAACCGGTTGTTTCGCAACGAGGGCAAAGGTGTCTTTACCGATGTAACCGAGAGGGCCGGCTTGGCGGGTACAGGCTATGACAATGGCGTGGCTATCGGCGATTACGACAACGA
>JASHON010000153.1 GCA_030041095.1 Terriglobia bacterium | reverse complement strand
CCGTCAATGCCAGTCTCGCCGGCATTCCCGGCGTCTCCGTCCCTTGCGGGCGCACGCGAACGGCGCCTCACCTCCCGATCGGAATGCAAATCCTCGCTCCGCACTTTGGCGAAGTACGAATGCTGCAGGTGGCCCGTGCCTTCGAAAAAGCCGGCGGATTTGAGTTGGCAGGCTAGGAAGAGGTGAGCCACGGAACGGCTACCTGCCATGTTTCGTAAGATTGGGATGCTGATAAGGAGGCGGCAGGCGCCTCGGGACTTCGAAGAGAAAATGCGGCTGCGCCTCGACCGGGCAGCGCAGGAGCAGACGAGCAGCGGGCCCGGTGTGGACTATGCAAAGGAGGCCGCGCGCCGCCCGTTCGGAAGCCGATTACCGTTGCGAGACAGAAGCTGGGAGGTCTGGGGCTGGAGGTTGCTGGAGCAGCTTTTGCAGGATGCGCGGTACGGCCTGCGCCAAGTGAGGAGAAGTCCGGCGCTCGCGGCGGTGATTGTGCTCTCGCTGGCGTTGGGCATCGGCGCGAACACGGCGATCTTCACTCTTATTGACGCCGTCCTGCTGAGAGATCTTCCGGTCAATCATCCACAGCAGCTTGTGTTGCTGGAATGGGCTGGCGGGTTCCCGCCGAACGTGAGCGTAAATGTAACGGGGCCGATCAATTTTCCCTTTCCGGCCTTCTCATATCCTGCTTACCTGCAGTTCAGCGCCAAGAACAGAGTTTTCTCAGAGATGTTCGGATTCGCCCCTGCGGATGGGCTCAGGGTGAACTGCAAGGGGCAGGTTTCACAAGCGGACGGGACCATGGTGACGGGCCAGTTCTTTTCGACACTGGGCGTCGTGCCGCTCCTGGGCCGCGCGATCAGCGGCGAGGACGAAAAAGCGGGTGCACCCTCCGTTGCCGTAATCAGCTACGCTTACTGGACTCGCCAGTTCGCGCGTTCCCGCTCCGTGCTGGGAGAGACCGTGGCGCTGAATGGAGCGCTCTACACGATCGTCGGGGTGATGCCGAAGGGTTTTTTTGGAGTTGAGCCGGGAGACGATCCGGACCTTTACATCCCGCTGACCCAGAACTCGCACGTTGGACCGTTTGGGATGACGGCGGCGAAGGGCGAGCCGCTGCTCAGGGGCACCCATCACTGGTGGGTGGTGATCATGGGCCGGCTGAAACCCGGCGTCAGCCGCAAACGAGCCCTGGCCGAGCTCAGCCTGTCGTTCATACAAGGTGTTTCCGAGCTTCAGAAGGCGCCGCTCAAGCCCGATGAGAAGCCTTACTTGATCGTGACAGCGGGTGGTGGGGGATACGATGTGGTTCGATCGGGTGCGTTTGAGCCTCTGCTCACCCTGATGGCCATCGTCGTTTTACTGCTGCTGGCAGCTTGCGCGAACGTTGCCGCGCTTCTGCTAGCCCGCTCGGCCACGCGGCGCAAGGAAGTCGCCGTGCGGCTGGCTTTGGGCGCTTCGCGCAGCCGCCTCATCCGGCAGCTTCTGACGGAGAGCGTGCTGCTGGCAGCGATGGGAGGCGCGCTTGGCCTGCTCGTCGCCTATTGGGGAGCCCGTGCTCTCGGTGCGTCGTGGATGACCCGGAGCGTCGGAACGACGATGACGTGGAGCGTAAGCCCGGACGTTAGCGTTCTCGCCTTTACCGCTGCCGTTTCCGTGATCATCGGGATCCTGTTTGGTCTGGCACCGGCATTCCGCGGAACCGGCATGGACGTTGCCCCAGCTCTCAAGGGAAACGCCCGCAGCGTTTCCGCTGAAAGCCGGCATCGAGGGCTCGGACTGGGCAAAGGCTGGGTGACCGCGCAGGTTGCAATTTCATTAATCCTCCTGGTCGGCGCCGGCTTGTTTGTGCGCACGCTGAACAATTTAGAAAAGCAGGCTTTCGGATTCAACGCCAAGCACCTTTTGATCTTCAGCGTCGATCCCACCCAGGCGGGATTGAAAGGCGTCGAAGTGGCGGATTTTTATCGCCGGATGCGGGAGCGCATTCAGGCGCTTCCGGGAGTCGAGTCTGTGACCTACTCCGGGAGTACGCCTCTTTTCGGGGACAGGGGTACGGGCGGTATCACCCTCGTAAATAAAGCTGCGCAAGCGAAGGTGCACGCGGATGCCCAGTGGACCGTCGTAGGACCGGACTTCTTCAGAACGATGCAGATCCAGGTTCTGCGCGGACGCGATATCCAGGGGAGCGATACGGCGAGCGCTCCGCAAGTGGCTGTGGTGAACGAAGCGATGGCGCGTGCCTTTTTCGGCCAGCGCAATCCGATCGGGCATCGCATTCGCTTTGAGGTTGGGGCTGGATTCCATCGAATCTATCGAATCGTGGGCCTCGCAGCGAGCACGAAAAACGTCACGACGGATCGACAGCCGCCTCCCGCAGTTTACTTTCCCCTCTCGCAAACTCCGTTGGCGGCGAGCGGCGTAGAATGGGAAATTCGCACGATCGGCCGTCCCACGCTGCTCGCGCTCACCGTTCGCCAAGTTGTTTATCAACTCGATCCCGACGTGCCACTCACGGACGTGGAGACTGAGACTGATGTCGTTGCCCAGTCGACCACGTCGGAGCGCCTGTTTTCTGAACTCTCCAGCTTCTTCGGCTTGCTGGCTCTGCTCCTGGCCGCGATTGGCTTGAACGGCGTCGTTTCCTACGCCGTAAAGCGCAGGACGAATGAAATTGGAATTCGCATGGCCCTGGGCGCAACGCAACGAAATATTCTGGCGATGGTTCTGAAAGAAATCATCGTGATGGTGCTGATCGGAGTGGGCATCGGCATTCCCGCCGCACTGGAGCTCACGCGCTTCATCAAGAGCCAGCTTTTCGGGGTAAAGCCGACTGACCCGCTGACGCTCAGTTTCTCGGTCTTCCTGATGGTTGCTGTGGCACTGTTTTCGAGTTACCTGCCTGCGCGAAGGGCGTCGCGCGTGGATCCGACGGAGGCTTTGCGCCAGGAGTAAGTTATCGCCCTGCGGACCATCTCGAAGTTCTCAAACATGCTTGGCCGGGTACGAGAGACGGAAGTAGCGCATCTGCATGCGAAGGCCAAAAACTTTCGTTATCAGGACCGGATTGAACTACTGCAAGGAACACTGGATCGGCTGATTCTCTGAGTCCTGCAGCCGGGACCGCAGCACGGTCACAGAATTATCCGCGCGATTCAGGCTGGCTCCCGGCAATCCCCTGCCAGCCCCAAGACGGTGACCCTTCAGCCTGCCCCTCGCATCACGGTCACTCTCAATGGCTACGGCGTGCCGTTTGTTGCGCAGGCGCCGTAAGCCCTCTAACGGAAGCCGTCCATGCCGAGATAGACCGAGAATGCGATGGCAAGCTTGACCGGGCGCGAGATGCGAACGGGCGGCCCGAAAACGTTGTACGCTCTGTTCTGGATTTTGCGCAGAAGACGCCGGTAGATCGCCGCCATCACTTCAGACGGAAGCAACGACCGCCGATCTTCCGGAGGCCGCAGGCGCCGGGCATCATCGAACAGGCCGCGTGCGCGCTCGAACTCAAATTTCATCAGGTGAATGAAGGACTCCGTGTAGCAGCCATCGGCCAGCCTTTTGGGATCCACTCCGAACCGGTCGAGGTCTTCCGTGGGCAGGTAAACGCGGCCCCGGCGCGCATCGGTCTGGATGTCGCGCAGGATGTTGACCCATTGCAATGCCTTGCCGAGCCGCACCGCGTAATCCTTGCACTGAGGATTCTGGTACCCAAATATCTCGATGGCGATGAGCCCGATGGTGCTGGCCACGCGATAACAATAAAGTTCAAGCTCTTCGAACGTGCGGTACCGTATGGCAGCCGCGTCCATGCGCAGATCCATTTCGAGACCGAGCAAAAGGTCTTCAAACGGCTGGCGGGGAATGTTGAACTTCCGGATGGCTTCGCGGAGAGCTTCCAGCGCCGGATCGTCCAGCCGGGCTGCCGTCTCGGAATAACAGCGATCGAGTAGTGCTCGGTAGTGCTCCACTTCCCGGGCGCCAGCCGCGGGGTCAGGCTGGATGTCAGCCGCGTCATCGCTTTGTCTCGCAAAATGGTAAAGCGCCTCAATCGCCCGGCGCTTTTCAGGCGGCAGCAGAAGAAATGAGTAATAGAAATTCGTCGTCCGCGAGTTCGTAAAGTGCCGGGGTGTGGAAGTCATAGCGGTAAGGCTCGGGAAAAGCGATGGGTCGTGACGATTCACGATCGGGCCACCGTGCGCGTCTGAAATGGAGTGCGCGGCATCATCCACGTGCGGAAGTAAAGCCGGACGAAATCGCTCGCTTTCAGAGCAGGTCGATGGTGGAAAACATCGTAATCGGCCCTGCGGATGCGCTCAAGGATGGTCAGGCCGCACAGCAGAGTCAATCGCAACTGGCGGCGTACTTCGCGTCCCACCCGCTCCGGCAGCACGCGTCCGCGTTCGAAAAGCTCGCCCGTGCGCTCAACTTCGAAACTCATCAGACGCCGCCAGCGGTCGTCTTTCACATCAACCTGCGAGCTGCGAAATCGTTCAACGTCGCTCAGCGAGAGGCCAAATCGTTCCAGGTCGTCCAGCGGCACGTAGACCCGGTCTCGCTCCAGGTCAATGGAAACATCCTGCCAGAAATTGGTGAGCTGGAGCCCCGTGCAGATGAAATCGGACAATGCAAACAGCTCCGCATCCCGATAGTCGAACATCTCCAGAACGAGGCGTCCGACAGGATTTGCCGAGCACGTGCAATAAGAGAGCAGGGAATCGAAGTTCTGGTGGCGATTCATCTGCACGTCCCGCTCAAAAGCACGCAGCAAATTGTCCAAGTTGACGAAACTGAGCCGATACCGGCGCACGGCGTCACCCAAGGCGAGAAAAACGGGATGAGAAATCTGTTCGAGAGGCTTCGCGTAGCACTCCTTGAGGTGCTCGCGCCAGTTTGCGAGCGATTGCAGCCGTTCCTCGGGCGTGCCTTTGCCGGGTTCATCGGCGAAATCGTCCGCAGCGCGCGCGAAGGCGTAAATGGCTGCGAGCGCCTTTCGCCGGTCTTTCGGCACAATCCGCGAGGCTGTTGGAAAATTCTCGTAGTGACGGCGGCTGATGGCCTGGCATTGAGCGTAGGCAGACTGGATTCGCAGGTCGGTAGTCATCACGGGTGTCGCCGGCATTCCTTATGAGTTTCGCCTAAAACGTCTGCTTTTGTCAGGATGATTCATGGCCAGGAAGGCCTGGGCCGCCGGCGAGAGTGCAGCGTGCCGGCGGTAGATGACGCGAAGCATCCGCGCCACCTGCAGCTCTCGGACGCGGACGGCGCAGAAATCTCCGCGATCGAGTTCATCGTCCACGCACATCCGTGGCACAAACGCAACACCCATCCCGGCACCCACGGCCTTCTTGATGGTCTCAATGGTGGGTAACTCAACGCCCACGCGGAGTGGCGTGCGAAAACGCGCAAAGGCTTCCACCACCCGTTCGCGGTAAGGTGAGGCGACGTTGTGGGCAATAAACAGTTCGTTTCCCAATTCCCGAATGCCTACCGCTTTCACGCGCGCCAGTCGATGACTGGGAGGCACGATCAGCGTCAGCTCGTCCCGGCGGACGGGCCGGGACTCAAGCTCGGGGTTTCGCGGATCGTAGGATAAGACGCCCAGATCGATTTCGTGCCGTAGCAGGCTGTTGGGAATTTCACGCGATAACGTTCTTCTTACCGTCACGCGGATCCGCGGATGAGACTGGCGGAACTTCTGCAGGATCGGCAACAGATAGAGGACCGTACTCTCGTTCGCGCCGATGGAAAGACTGCCTCGCTCGAGCGCTTTAAGCTCTTCAACGGCAGACCGGGCTTCCAGGCGAAGGTTCAGCAGCTTCTTCGCGTAATCATAGACAAGACCTCCAGCCTCCGTAAGCTCGCCGCTTTTCGTGGAGCGGTCAAGCAGCGCTTCTCCCACCCATTCCTCCAGGCGACGGACGGCTTGGCTTACAGCCGGTTGCGTGCGGAAGAGGCGCGCCGCAGCCCGCGTAAAACTCTTCTCCTCGACCACGGCCACGAAAGCTTCGAGTTGAGAGACTTCCATAAATTGGAATTATACTATTAGAATTATTATAGATTTGACTTTGACCGTACAACTCCTGAGAATGGGCAAGTGTTCAAAGGTGAAGTCAGCCGCCGGCGAGCCGTGAGGTTTTGTCCTGTTGTGCCCGGCCAGGCGCTTCGGCTTTGCGATGGGGGAAGGTTATGAATCACCAGCCGTCGGCCACTTCATTTTTAGAGGAGCGGATGATGGAAGAGCGCGTGCTTGTTTTTGATACGACGTTGCGCGACGGCGAGCAGTCGCCGGGTTGCAGCATGAACCTGCAGGAGAAGCTGGAGATGGCGCGCCAGCTCGACCGCCTGGGCGTAGACATCCTCGAGGCAGGTTTCCCGGTTGCCTCGGCGGGTGACTTTGAATCTGTCCAGGCGATTGCGGCGGAGATCCGCCGGCCGGTCATTGCCGCTCTGGCGCGCGCTAATCGGTTGGACATTGACCGGGCCTGGGAGGCGCTTCAAGGAGCGGCGCGGCCCCGCATTCACACTTTTCTCGCCACGTCGGACATCCACTTAAAGTACAAGCTGCACAAGACGCGCGAAGAGGTGCTCAAGCTCATTGCGTGGGCTGTGGGCTATGCCAAGTCGCTTTGTGCCGATATCGAGTTCTCGCCGGAAGATGCCGGCCGTACGGACCCGGATTATCTGGTTGAATGCTGCCACGCTGCGGTCGAGGCCGGCGCGACGGTCCTGAATCTGCCGGATACGGTTGGCTATTGCCTGGAGACCGAGTACGAGCAGGTCTTCAGCTCGATTAAAAGCCGGGTTCCCGGCATGGACCATGTGATCCTCAGCACGCACACGCACGACGATCTGGGACTGGCGGTGGCCAATACGCTGGCTGGGCTGCGAGGCGGAGCGCGGCAGGTTGAATGCACCATCAACGGCATTGGCGAACGCGCGGGCAACGCCGCTCTGGAGGAGGTGGTGATGGCCCTTCGCGTAAGACGCGAAACCTTGTCACTCGACACTGATGTCCGCACCGAAGAATTGTATCCTTCGAGCCAGCTTCTCTCGCGGCTGACCGGTGTGGCTGTGCAGAGGAACAAAGCGATTGTGGGCAAGAATGCCTTCGCCCACGAGGCTGGCATTCACCAGGATGGAATTCTGAAAAATGTGATCACGTACGAAATCATGGAGCCGCAAACCGTAGGAATGCCGGCGAACTCGCTCGTTTTGGGGAAACATTCCGGGCGGCACGCGCTGGCCAAGCGGTACGAAGAGCTGGGTTACCCGCTCAGCAAGCCGGAATTGGACCGTGCGTACTCGACTTTCATCCAAATTGCGGATCGAAAAAAGCAGGTTTACGACGAAGACCTTATCGCCATTGTGCTGGAGGGTTTGGACCACGCGCCGCAATGGTTCACGCTGAAGCTCTTTCAGAGCGTGGCATCGAGTGAAGGGCGTTCGACGGCTACCGTGGAGGTGGTGAAGGACGGCCAAACTTTCCACGATTCTGCCACCGGCGACGGCCCCTGCGACGCGGCGTTCCGCGTCATCGACCGGATCACCGGGCTGCCTGGAACCGTCTCGGATTTCAGCGTGCACACGATCGGAGAGGGAGCGCAAGGCGTAGCGGAAGTCACCGTTCGCGCCAGCTTCCGCGGGCAGGAGTTTACGGGCAAGTGGACAGGCCAGAACGTAGTAGAAGCCGCAGCCCGCGCTTACTTGCAAACAGCCAACCGCGCAGCCCATGCGCTGGCGCGGGTCGAGGCTGCTGCCGCGGCCGCCGCTTCAACCAAGCCCGTCCACGCGAACGCGAGGGTCGATAGCTTGTATCCTGGCGGCTACTGAGCCCGCCTTCCGTCAGACCTTCGAAGGCGCCGCCGGAACGGTGGAGCGCCATCGCAAATCACTCTTCCTGATCCTTGCCATCGTCGCTGCGGGAGATGCGTACGGTTATTACGGCGCGTGACGACCTAAACCGGTCGATCGCTTCGAGCCACTCTTCTGGCCACTTTTTTTCTTTGAGGATGGCCGCCAGCTTAGCCGGGCTGAGGTCACTGACCTCATCCCACTTTCCAATCGACCGCACGAAATCTTCCAACTTCCCCCACGGTTCCTGGCCGTGGTCGGGAAACGCCTTTGACTCTCGCGTTTGAACCGAGAGGCGCACTCCATTGCCTTGCAGAACGCTCGTTTCACGCTGGCGAGCGAACTCGAGAATTTGCTCGCGGAGCCGGCCCAGGAGCATGGCAAGCTGATCCATTTCAACTTTCGTCTTGGCATACTCATTGGCCAAGCGCACACCCTCATCCGCGGCCATGGCTTCATGCGGCATTGCTTCCACGGTCGCCACGTGCTTCCAAAGCGGGCAATCCGGGCGATACTCACACCACGCGCACAAGGAACTCTTCACCGGCTCAAACTGGCGGCAGCTTTCGATCCGGTCGATAAGCTCGACGGTCCTTTGCGAACACTCCTCCAGCTCCTCGGGCGAGCGGGTCGAGATGAGCGTCGTGTCGAAGGCCAGATAGTGCCAAATCAGATTGACGTGCTCCACGTCGTTCCAGCATGTTTTCAGGCCAATCTGGTAGAGGGAAAGTTGGCGATCTCGATCTAACTGAGTTTGACTCGGCAGCGTTGCGCCCGTTTTGTAGTCGTGGATTTCATAGGCGCCTTGCACCCTGCGCGCCAAGCGGTCAATGACGCCTTGCACCTGATATCGCCCTTGACGGTCAAGCGCGAAAACCATCCGAAACTCAGTCTTCAGGGTGAGACTTTGATTGAAAGGGGTGAAACGCCGGTAATAATTCTCAATGCAGCGTGCGCCAAAGTCCCGGCAATGCTCTTCGCCCAGGCCTTCCCGCAGAATTCGTACTCCCGGCTCCCAATTCCGCCGCCATGACTGCTGATAAAAATCGAGGAGCGCGTCCACGGTATTGAGTTTCGTATACTGCAGGTCGTCATAGAGCTTTTCGAGCGTTTCGTGGACGCGCGATCCGGTGAAGGCTTCGATACTTTGCACTTCCGGCTTGCGCAGTCTGTCGATATAGCGAAACTTATAACGTTGCGGACATTCTTCGAAAGTGGAGAGCCGGGAATGGGAGTATACGGCCATCGATGCTTCAGCGTATCATGATAAAAACAAGGTCGCGGACACGGTCGCCGCTTGGCCGATACCAACCAAGCCATGGCCGAATTACACCAAGCGCGGGTTCGCTCCTGGTTCGCGGGCCAGGTGATTGCTCACAATTCATTGAGTATAATTGGCTTAGAATGACGTTAGGAGCCCTCGACACTTTGGACCACCACGTGCTTGAGTGGGGTTGGACGCCGTGCTGATTGCCGAAGTGAGGCAAGCGGAGGTGCGATATGAAAACACGATACGGATTCGCAGCGGTCATCTTCACCATCATAGCCCTTTGGGGGGTGCCTCGATTGCGTGCCCAGGAGAACTCGGTCAGTACATCGCCAGGAGTGGCGAGAGTGAGCCTGATCAACGGCGAGGTCTCCATGCAGCGAGGGGATTCGGGCAATTGGGTCGCTTCGACCCTTAACACTCCGCTCGAAGTTGGAGACAGGGTTTCAACCGGGACGGACTCGCGGGCGGAAGTCGAGCTGGACTACGCGAACGTCATCCGGCTCTCCGGCCAGACTGACGTTAAGGTTGCAAACCTTTCGAAGTCTGAGCTTCAGGTTCAGGTGGCGCAGGGGCTGGTTGACTACTGGGTGACCAAGGAGAACCAAGCCAACCTCGAGATTGATACTCCTAATGTGGCCGTTCATCCCCTTGAGCCTGGAACCTACCGGGTGGAAGTGGACTCGGCGTCAAAATGCCAGATTATCGTCCGGAAGGGGAAGGCTCAAGTCTCTACTCCCCAGGGTAGCGCTGACCTCAATCAAGGCCAGATGATGGTGGTGGAGGGGGTGGAGAATCCGCAGTACCAGATTGAAGACGCTCCTGGAAATGACAGTTGGGACGGTTGGAACAAACAGCGGGACGACATCATCGCTAACGCCCGAAGCTGGCAGTATGACAATTCGTATTACACCGGCACGGAAGATCTGGACGCCTATGGGAACTGGCAGTACGTGCCCGGTTACGACTGGTGCTGGACGCCTTACATTGATGAAGGCTGGACGCCTTACAGTGACGGGCAATGGGTCTGGGAGCCGTACTACGGATGGACTTGGGTTTCCTCTGAACCCTGGGGCTGGGCGCCGTATCACTACGGACGCTGGTTCGTTTACGGAAGCTCGTGGGCTTGGTGGCCCGGGCCGGTGACGCCTTTCTATCAACCCATCTGGGCGCCGGCGTATGTTTCCTTCTTTGGATTCGGCGCGGGCTTTGGTGTCGGCTTTGGCTTCGGCTTTGGCCATATCGGCTGGTTGGCAATCGGCCCCGGTGATCCGTATTACCCGTGGTGGGGTGGGGGACATTTCGGATATCGCGGATTCAACATCGCGAATATGAGGAACATCAATAATTTTAACGGCCGTTATCCCTACATGCGGCCCCTTGCAGGCGCCGGCCGGCCGGCATACTCAAACCTTCGCTCGGCAGCTTATAACGCTCGCGTTCGCGCCGGGATGGTCTCCGTGGCCGCAAACCGCTTTGGAACCGGCGCCATCGCCCGCGGCGGATATCAGCGCGGAATGTCGCTTTCTGAGTTGCACCAAGCCTCGTTCGTCGCCGGGCACGTCCCTGCAGTTCCCACTCGGGCCAGCCTGAGCCCTAGCGCGCGTGAAGCAAGCCGTAGCACGATTCCAAGCGCCGCCGTGAACAACCGGCGGTTCTTCTCAGTCCGCCAGCCCGCTGCGGCGCCCAGGTCATTCGCGCAACAAAGCGCTAACTTGCGCCAGGCGTTAAGAAACAACGGCAACGGGGGCAACGCTCGTGGGTTCTCAAGCGCTCGCTCGAACACGGCTGGAACGGCCAACCGCAGCTTTGGCAATGCCAACGAGCAGCGGACGTCGCAGTCGTTTTCTCGCAACCCCGGCAATGAAAGGAACCAAGCGCCTTCGGAGGGAAATCAGGCGCGTCCGGGATGGCGCAGCTTTGGTAATGCCAACGGGCGCTCGAACACTGCGGGGCGGCCGGGTGGGAACGGGCAGCAGTCGTTTTCTCGCAATCCGAACAATGGCGGGAATCAGGCGCGGCCGGGTTTCCGCAGCTCCGGATCGTCGCCTAATGAGAAAGGGGCGCGGCCTGCGCAGGGCAATCGCCCCGCACAATCACAGTCCGGACGCAGCGTCAGCCACCCGGAGAGCCGGGGGAAATCTTCATCCTCAGGCCGGACATCGCACCACGGCTGGCAGAGCTTCTCGAGCTCGGCGCGCTTCGGTGGCTCCGGGCCGGCGTTCGGGTCGTCGGGAGCTTCCGGACGAAGCTCCTTCGGGCAAGATAGCTCGCGAAGCTTCTCCAGCTCTTCGAACGGTTCAAGATCAGGGCAGGGTTGGGATCGTTTTTCTCCCCAGGCGCGGCAGACATTTAACTCCGGATATTCACGCGGAGGTCAGAAACCCCCGCTCCAGCTTGATGGACCGATTGTTTCGGGAAGATCGCGTGGAAGTTACGGCGGCTCGTGGGGCAATGGATACTTCCACAGAAGCGCTGCGCCACGGAACAACGGAGGATTCAACAACCGCGGATTCCAGGGCGGTGGGAACCGCGCGTCTGCTCGCAGCAGCGGGAACTCCGGAGGCAAGAGTAGGGGTGGGTATCGTGCGCCGTCGCATAGCGGCGGCTTTGGAGGCGCACGTGGCGGTGGCGGCGGCGGACGGTCATCCGGCGGCCGCGGAAGACGATAAGTAAAGAGGTCAGGCGATTACTGATGAGCGATTTTGCTCGGGGGCGCGCTCAGAAGTAATCGCCGTTGTGTTTTTGGCGGCGATAAGTGTGGACGAAGACAGACTGCCCTTTCATATCGACGGTAACGGCTCCCACCGTGCTCGCGTTGAACACTTTCGTTCCGCTGCTCAAAAGTGGATTGCGCCCAGAACGGCTGCGTCTACTGACCCATGGACTTTCGGGAGAATCCGTCAGCGCGACGATAGGCTGGACTCGCTCCGCAAATGCTGGAAGAATGCTGGGACGGTTGCGTGCCGCGGGCATCTGAAGCACGTCGCATTGGAGGCTCGCATCTGATTTCAGCACACGTTCTTGGCTGGCCTCATCGAGATTTGCTGCAAGAAAGACGCACCCTTCCGGATTGGAAATCCGCACGGCGACAGACCGGTCATCGCCGGCTTTCGCGGAGGTAAAAGAACGCCGCGGCCAAAGCACGCGCACCACAGTGCCATCAAGCCGGAAGTCCTCCCCCGCTGCGATCTGCCGGAGCGCGACCTTTTTTTGCTCCAGAAGCTGTAGCAAGATCGCAGATGTAGAATCCGGCGGGAGGGGCGGACACCAGAATTGCTTCACCCTGAAATTCCTCAGCACTGACGCTACGCCGTTCAAATATCCGCTACGTGAGTCCGGAAGCAGGAATATGTTGATGGATTTGATTCGTCGGGACCACAGGTAGGGCGAGACGATCTCCTCGCCCGGATCCCAACGGCGGACCTGCAGTGGATCTCCGCCTCCTGCCGGGAGCCAACTTCCACCGCAGGCTCCGTCAAGGAGCGTCTTTTGATCGGGCAGAACCACGAAGATGGCTTCGCCGCCTCCGCAGTCGACGGTGGTCGCCTGAAACACTCCACGAGGCAGCTTCGGTGCAAATGGAGCGAGGGCAGTGAGGAAGGCAAAGAACGCGGCGCCTCCCAGGCACCCGCAGCAGGTGCGGAAGTCGCGTCGAGCAAAGATCATCGCTGCGATCATCAACAGTGCGAACCCTAGAGCCACCCACCCCGGAGGCGCCGGAACCCGGTAAGAAAGCCAGTGTGGCAAATGAGGCGCCTCCGTAAGCCGGAAGAGACCGTGCATGATCAGCGTCAGCAAACGTGCCGGAAGCCATGCGAGCGCTGGGACAACGGCGTTCAGCACAACCACGGGCACGGCGACGGCCAGAAGCAGCGTCATCCAGGGCACGGCCAAAACGTTCAGACCAATGCCTGCAAGTGTGATCCGATGAAAGAGATCGGCCATCGGCAACAGCAGGCCGAGTTGAATAATGGCCGAGAGCAGCAGCAGTTCAATTGCCCAGACGGAGATCTTGAGCGCGAAGGCCACCGCTCTGATCGCCAGCAGAGGCCGGTTCCGCAAATATGCCAACCGGCCGGCCAGCCACTCAGCCGCGCTCCGGGCATCAAGGCGAAACTGGCCGACGCGCGGAGGACACTCGCGGTCGAGCGCCGGCTCTTCCAAGCGCCATAGTCCGCGCCGATAAGGCTCGGTCACGCGTTCCAGCACCGGCAGCGCAACGCCGGCTATCAAAAGAGCAGCCGTGAAAGAAAGTTGAAAGCCTGCATCGAAAAGCCAGAAAGGCCGGTCGAAAAGGAGAATCAGCGCAGCAATCCCGATTGCATTCAGAACCGGCTGGCTCCGGTCCAGCAGGCGAGCCACCAAATACGTAGCAATCATCAGGCTGGCTCGCAACGTCGACGCTCGCTGCTCCACCAATGAGGTGTAAGCTGCCAGGAAAACAATCAACAGCGCCGCCCGCCATGTCTCGCGCAAGCCGAGCAGACGCAACAATCCTTCCGCGAGCATCGCCAGCAATCCAACATGAAGGCCGGCGACGACGAGAAGGTGGAAGAGGCCACTCTTGCGAAAATCCTCAATCGTACCGCCATCGAGCGAAGATCGGTCGCCCAGAAGAACGGCTTTGAGTACGGCCCCATTGCGGCCCTCAGCGGTCCACGGCGGATAAAGACGATCGATACTGGCCAGAAGCCGCTGCCGCACGCGCTCGATCATGCTCGCCTGCCACGGAGGAGGCGGGCCGGGAACCTTGCGAACGAGCGAAGGGTCTTCCACCGTGGCTTCCCAGGAAATATCGTGAATGGAACGAAGCCAGCCGCGGTAGTCGAAGCGCCCCGGGTTGCCATCGTTGCGTGGCTGGCGGAGAAGTCCGAGCACCCGAACCGATTCCCCGTAGCGCAAGCCGAGCAAAACGGCTGGGACGCCGGACTTGCGGCCATTCAAGATGCGGAGCCGGATCGTGCCGCTTACCACACGAGGCATCCCGCCGCTCCAGATTCGGATGAGCCGCAAGTCGCATTCAAGCCCGTAAGGCGTGCGAAGCGGGCTTGCGGCGATCATGCCTTCGAACCGGACGGGACGCGTGAGATTAATTTGCCAGTCGCGCACGTGGCTGATGTCGCTCGGTGGAAAACGATGAGCGAACAGGCAAGCCGCGGCGCCACCGGTGGAGAGGAAGCCGAACAGCAAGCACAAAGCTGCGGCGGAGCGCACCCTGCGACGGCATGCGACGAATCCGGCCGCAAGGCAGACCACACCGGCCAACAAGAACCAGGCGAGTGATGGAAGCAGATCACGAGCCAGCAAAATGCCCAGCGCGAACGAGCACGCCAGAAAGAGCATTGGACTGTTCAGCTTGTCACTCAAAAGATGCCGCGTGGCGTGGAAAGCTTTCGCCCCTCCGCAGGAGAAGCTTAGCGCCGTCCGCGGATGAAGGCAATGTGAGACATCCTCAGAGAGGCGCCCGGTAAGCGTGATGATCAGTGCACAGGCATGGCAGCCTTCCGGGGCCGCATGCGCTTCATAACGAACATGAGCGGGATCATCCCAATGCAGGCGAAGGAGAGCAGCCAGAAGACGTCGAGGAAAGAGAGGATCGAGGCCTGCCGCAGCAGTTCCTGATAAACCAGCGCGTGGGCCTGAGCAAGCGCCTCGCTGGCGCTCGAGCCAGCGGCTCGAAGCAGATGGGCCGCGCTGTTGAGCATGGACTGGTAATTGTGATCGTAGGGCGTAAGGTGGCCCACGAGGTCATCCTGATGAGTTTGCGCGAGACGTTGCTGGACCGTCGTCACCAGTGAAATGCCGACGCTGCCGCCAATGTTTCTGGCGACGTTAATCAGTCCCGTCGCGTTGTTATATTTCTCGCGCGGGATGAAATAAAATGCCATCACATTGATCGGGACGAACAGAAAGCCCAGCCCCCCGCGCGAAACGCACCAGATCAGAACTAACTCCATAAAACTGGCCGTCAAATCGATTCGAGCGAGCATCGACATGCCCAAAGCAAGAATCAGCAGGCCCAGCACCACGAGCCACCGCGCCTCGTATCTCGACAGAAGGCGGCCTACTAAAGGCATGCTCAGCATCGTAATGATAGCGCCCGGCGAAAGCACCAGGCCCGACAGTTCTGCGGTGTATCCCATCAGCGTCTGCACCAAAATAGGCAGCAGCACCGTCGTTCCGTAGAGGACGACACCCAAGGCAAACATGGTGAATGTAGCTATAGCGAAGTTCTTGTCCTTCAGCAGGCGTAGATCGACAATCGGATCCTTTTGCCGCAACTCCCACGCCACGACGCCCACCAGCCCGATCACCGCGAAAACGGCGCAAAGGACGATAAAGTGCGAGCCAAACCAATCCTTTTCTTCTCCCTTATCGAGCATCACCTGGAGAAAACCCAGGCCGACGCTGAGCAAGCCGAGGCCGAAAAAGTCAATCTTCAATCCCTGCTTCAGGCTTCTGCGCACGAGGAACGGCGGATCGGCAATCAGCACGGACGTCAAGAGCAGAGCAATGATGCCGACCGGGACGTTGATGAAAAAGATCCAGCGCCAGGTGTAATTGTCGGTAATCCACCCGCCCAATGTGGGGCCGATGATGGGAGCAACAACAACGCCCATGCCGTAAACGGCCATGGCCATGCCTTGCTTTTCACGGTCGAAGCTTTCCACCAGGATCGCCTGCGAGACCGGTTGAAGCCCACCACCGCCCGCGCCTTGCAGAACTCTCAGCAACACCAACACGCCCAGGTTGGGCGCGAGCCCGCAAAGAAACGAGCTGACGGTGAAGATTGCCACGCAGCCCATGTAAAACCGCTTGCGTCCGAAGAGCGTGGAAAACCACCCTGTCAGCGGGAGCACGATGGCGTTGGAGACGAGGTAAGAGGTGAGCACCCAGGTGCTCTCATCTACGCTTGCCGAAAGGCTCCCGGCGATGTGGGGCAGAGCGACGTTGGCGATGCTCGTGTCGAGCACTTCCATGAACGTCGCCAGCATCACCACGCCGGCAATGACCCAAGGGTTGACGGTTGACTGCCAATTGGCGGCAGATTCGGACGGGCTCACTTCACTCTCACATGCGGCTCGACGGACATTCCCACTCTGAGCAAGTGGTGAGGATCCTGACCACGATCGAAAAGAATGCGGACGGGAATGCGCTGAACCACCTTCACGTAATTGCCGGTGGCGTTTTCCGGCGGCAACAGGCTGAACTGCACGCCCGTGGCGCCGGCAATCCCATCGACATAACCGGAATAGTCGCGGTCGTAGGTGTCCACGTGGATATTCGCCTTCTGCCCCACGCGCATGTTGCGAAGCTGAGTCTCCTTGAAGTTCGCCGTCACCCAGATTTGCTCAGTGGGAACGACGGCCATGAGCGCTTGGCCTGCCTGGACGTTCTGGCCGGGCACGGCGGTTCGTTTGCCGACGATTCCGTCGACTGGGGAGACAATGGTGGTGTATTGAAGGTTGAGCTCGGCTTGCTGCACTGCCGCTTCGTCCGCCTGAACGGTGGCGGCGGCGGCGTCTGAGCGGGCGCGGATTTCACGCAATTGCTGGGGCCGCGTTTGCGCGAATCGAAGCTTGGCCTGCGCATCCGCCAGACGGCTTCGGGCCTGAGCAACACCTTGCTGGGCTGCCGCGGCGGTGGCTTGCGCCGCCGCCACCAGCGCCGCAGTGGCCCTGGCGGCCTGAACGGCTTCGTCATACTCTTGGCGAGAGATTTCGTTTTTGCCAACAAGCTGTCCGTAGCGATGGAGGTTGTCCTGCGCGGTGACGTTGTTCGCCTCCGCCTGGGATAGCCTGGCTTCCGCAGCATCGAATTGCTTTTCCGCGGCTTCAATTCCGGCCCGCGCGCTGGCCACATCCGCAGTGGCCGAGTGGACTTGCGACATCGTATTAATCGAGGTAATGGGCACGCCCACCTCGGCCGCCCGAGCGCCTGCTTCCGCATTGGCCAACCTCGCTTTGGCGCGATCCAAAGCCACGCGATAATCTGTGGGGTCAAGCTGGACGAGCACGGTTCCTTTCTGGACGTATTGCGTATTTTCCACTGGAACGCGGATGACGTGTCCGGGAACACGAGCGCTGATCGGATAAATATAGCCTTCGATCTCCGCGTCGTCGGTGGAAACCCAGCCCGCGTAATGGCGCCAGGCGAAGATGGCGACCGCCACCAGAACCAGCACTGCGACGATCAGGGGAATCTTGCTTCGCTTTTTTGCAGTCGTTGCGCCGCCCGCAGGCTCCGTGGCGCCTGGTCCGGCTTCGGTGTTCTGTGGCATCTTTTACTTTCCTCCCAGGTATTGCATCGCTGCCTGAGCCGCGACGCCGATGGCATGCGCCAGGGAAACTTTGGCCAGGTTGTGGTCGTAGAGGCTGGAAATATACGTTTCGTTGGCGCTAGCGACCGCGTCCTGCGCTTCCACCACCTCAATATTGTCTGTAACGCCGGCCGCAAAACGGTCACGGGCCTGCTGGAGCGTCCGGTTGGCCAGCGCGATGTTGCTTGTGGCCACTTGCACCTGGAGCGCGGCGGTTTTCAGGTTCATCAACGCCGTTCGCACGTCGTAATCGATTTGCGCTTTCAGGTTCGCGGCCTGATCTTCCGCTTCTTTCAATTGCGCATTCGCCTTAATCAGCTCGCCTCGCACCCGGCCTCCCTGGAAGATCGGAATGTTAAGCGTCCCAGCCGCCAGAAATGTTTCGTGCGAACCCGGGACCGTCAAGCCGATGTCTCCGAAATTCGATGTGAAACTAATCGAAGGCAAGCGCTCGTCGAGAACGGCCCGGCGCGACTGCAGCGCAGCCTGAACGCCAGCCATCGCGGCCTTGTAATCAGGGCGGGTCGTGTAGGCTTGCTCAAGCGCCTCGGAAAGGGTAATACCTGAAAGCGGCGCATAAGGGTTCTTCGTGGCCAAAGTAAAGGGCTGGCCCAAGGGAAGACCGATAGCTCTTGCCAACTCGAGCTTATCGGTTGCCAGCGTGTTACGCGCGGCAATCAATTCTTCGTGGCGGGACTCCTGCTCAACTTGCGCGCGGTCCTCATCGATTTCCGGACTTAGGCCGGCATGGAACCGGTCCGCCGCCTGCCGGTACAGCGCTTGCGCAGTTTTAAGCTCCGCGGCAGCCGCTTCCACGCGTGCTTGCGCCGCGTTGCACATGAGATACGCGTTGCCGATTACCAGTACGACCATATTCTGCGCGTCGTCGTAAGTGTAATGCGCGGCCTCGACTTCGTCCGCAGCGGCATGTGTCCGGTGAAGGTTCTCCAAGTCAAGCAGAGGAGCCGAGAGGAACATCCGAGCGTCAAACGTGTTGAACGGCGGCGAAATGATTTGAAAGCCGGGAATGAATCGGCTTGCGGCCGCAGGGAAGCCCAATGCCTCGAAATTGACCTGCTGCCGCGTCTCGGACGTTCCCGTCGTGAGCTGGGGAAGCAAGTGGCTAAGCGCCTGCCATCGCTCACCGCGAGCTTCTCGAGAGCTTTGTTCGCTTAATAGAATCCCGAGGTTGGTCTTAAGGCCCCGCTCGATGGCTTCTTCCAGCGTGAGCGACATCACGGTTGAGGTGGCCTTGCCCACCGGAACGCTACCAAAGAACGGGCTTGAGCTCACGGCGGCGCCGAGCGCGCCGGCCGGCGAGGAAGCAGGCGCGCTCTCCGAGCCGCTCGGACCCTGCATCGCTGCCGTTTGAGCGGGCGCGGAGCCGCCTGCTCCGGCAATAAGCACCATCAGCACGATGATTGTCGCTTTTACAGTCTTCGCTCTGCCCATCATGACGCTTGGCCCTTTCCAGTTCTATTGAAAACCAGGCGCGCCGGCGTTCGGTTCATCCGCGTGTCGCAAGGGTTCGGATGGTCGGGCTGTCAATTTGCCTGCGCCTGCACTTTACCGCGACGGGTTCCCGATGGAGCGTCGCCGCCTGGCTGCCGGCAGGCGTCCGCGGCATTTTTCCAAGCCGATCCCGCCTGGCAACACCGACGCGGGGTGAAAGTGTCACTGCCATCACCGACCTTAGTAGATTGTGGCCTCTCGAACGAACCCACGGCCGAGGCTCCCTTGCTTCGGTTCTGGGACACGATGACAGGGCGGCGGGCCCGGCCTGTTTCTTCAGTCCTTGATCCTGGCTACCGTTGGATCGCCCGGCAACATACTTTATGATGCATCGTCCGGGCTTGTGGATTGAAATGGGCATGGAAACGGCGCACAAAGCGCCTAATGTAACTGACCGGATAGTCAACTACATCATTTGACGGGATTCGAAAAGGGCAAGCCACGGGCAAGTTCGGGGCGAGCCTTCAGCGGCACTTCACAATGGAGCTGCTGTCAGGCTCGTGGCCCGACGGGCTGCCGGCAGCCGATTCACCCTGAATCGGCCAGTCAACGTTCAGCCACAACTCCTGCTCGCGTACCGTAGCTGGCACCTTATCGACGCGCAGGCTCTCGAGCCAGTGCACTCCGGTTTTGCCGCCCACCACGATATCCTGATCGCCGTCTCCATCGATGTCCGTCACGATCACCTGCGTCCCGATTTCCGCCGTGCCGTTGTAACTCACCGGAAAGCGTGTGAAGGTGGCCGTGCGGCGGTCGAGCTTGTAATAGAAAATGCAAAGCGGATCGTAAAGGCCCGGGTCGGGATCGCCGCGGTATCGTTTGCCGGTGATCAGTTCCGGCTCGCCATCCCCGTCGATATCTGCCAACTTCAGCGCGTGCGCTTCTGAAAAAGAATCGTCGATGACGTGGCGCACCCACGTGCGCCCGCCGCCGCTGACTTTCTGTTCCATCCAATAAAGTCCGAATGAGTGTCCATGCCCGTAGATCAGGTCCATCTTGCCGTCGGCGTTCACATCGTAGCCAAGAATCGGGAAGCCGGCCTCTTCCAATTCCCATTCCGGATGCCAGCGCCATTGATCGTGGTCCGCGTCTACGTTCTCGAGCCAACCGTGAACGGAAAGAAGGTCAGCTTTGCCATCTCCATTGATGTCAGCCACACCCGTTCCGTGGCCATCCGCAGTTTTACCTCCCACGTAGTGCACCACAGGCTTGGCGCCCGCAAAGTTGATCCAGATGAGGCTGGATGGATCGTAGTGAGCCGCCACCAAGTCCGGTTTGCCGTCGCCATTCAGATCTTCGTAGACCATCCCTTCTGTCGCGTGGGAGTGACAGATGAAGTGCCCCTTCCAGAACGCACCGGGATCCTTGGGCCTTTCGTACCACCAGATTCCATCGGTCTGCCACGCTGCCGTAACCAGGTCGAGCGAGCCATCATGGTTCACGTCCACCGGGAATTGCGCGCAATCGGCCACAAACTCGGTTTTGTTCTCGCCCGTGATGTGAAACGGCCAAACGCTGATGTAACGAAACTGATGCCGCCTCCATGCCACTCCGAGCGGCCCGGGGTTTTCATACCAGTACGCGCCGCTGACGATGTCCGGGCGGCCATCGCCGTTCATATCCATCACCGATACGGCTTCAGCGTGGTCCGTACCGAGCCGGTGTGAGAGAAAGATGGTGGCGCGCCGCGAAACCGGCGTGATGGTTTGCATGCCGCCCGGCTGGGCCGCGCGAGAATCTTTCGCTCCGGCCATGGGCACGGCGGCAGCGGTGAAACTTGCTTTCATGAATTCACGACGTAGCATAAAACCTCCTCAATGAGTCTTCAGCACTATGGCCCAGTTCACTTTTTTTTTCAACGCCGTGCGGGCCGGTGCGGCCGGTTGCTGAAAAAGCCGTTGAAATGGGGGGGCGAGGGCGCACTGTTGATCGAGGGTGATGCGCGGGCGTTTCAGTGTTGAATGAGCGGCCTTCAGAGCTTATCCTGCCGCCCCTGTCAGGCAAAGTTTGACAGGTTATCCCGAAGTTTGGTTAACTCACTGTTTTCGAAACTGGCTGATGGAGATTAAGCTTGTGGGTATACAATCGTCATCCGCCAGAAATCGCTCGAGAAATTGCGGAGCGATGCGCGGGCGTTCATTGAAGAGAGCGCGCACCCAGCCCCGCAGAGCGCATAAACCCAATGGAGGTTCCCACTTTGGAATATAGAACTCTTGGACGCTCAGGATTGAAGGTTTCTGCGCTAAGCTTCGGCGCGGCGACGTTTGGTGGTGGCAACGAGTTTTTTCGCGCATGGGGCAACAGCGGCGTGGACGAGGCCCGGCGGCTGGTCGACGTGTGCATCGACGCGGGCGTGAATCTCTTCGATGTTGCCAACGGCTATTCCGACGGCCTCGCGGAAGAGATTCTCGGCCAGGCGCTTCAGGGCCGGCGCAACAACAACTTGATTTCGACGAAAGTGTTCTTCCCGATGGGCGCGGGGCCGAACGATACAGGCACTTCGCGCTACCACTTGATCGCGCAGTGTGATGCAAGCCTGCGGCGGTTGCAGACGGACTATATCGACATCTACCATATGCATGCATTCGACGCGCTGACACCGGTGGAAGAGACGCTCGACGCCTTGAGCACGCTGGTGCACGCGGGCAAGGTGCGCTACATCGCATGCTCGAATTTTTCCGGATGGCACCTGATGAAATCCCTGGCCGTTGCCGACCGCTACGGCTGGCCACGATACGTAGCGCACCAAGTGTATTATTCGCTGGTTGGGCGGGAATACGAATGGGAGCTGATGCCTTTGGGTCTGGACCAGGGCGTAGGCGCGCTGGTTTGGAGCCCGCTCGGTTGGGGACGGCTTACCGGGAAAATCCGGCGCGGCCATCCGCTGCCCGAGGTCAGCCGCTTGCACAAGACGGCCGGTGGCGGCCCACCAGTGCCGGACGAGCATGTGTATCGCGTTGTGGACGCGCTCGATGAAGTGGCAGGAGAAACGGGGAAAGCCATTCCACAGATTGCCGTGAACTGGTTGTTGCAGCGGCCCACGGTGAGCAGCGTGATCCTTGGCGCGCGCAACGAAGAGCAGCTTCGCCAAAACCTGGGCGCCGCCGGTTGGAGCCTGACGCGCGCTCAGGTGGCCAAGCTCGACGCTGCCAGCGAGACGACTCTTATCTATCCCTACTGGCATCAGCGCCTCGTCGCGCTGAAGCGCAATCCTCCGCCCGTGCCGGTGGGTGGCGAGAAAGCCTCTGAGGCCGTGGATCAATGACGGCGAAGACTCGCAACCATCAGCACGGAGGCGTTTGGGTCAAGCTTGACGTCAAGAGGCGGCGCGCTGAGTGGGAACGAGAAGACGTTCTTCCGGTTCCTCACCTCCAGCGTCTCGAGCGTAGGGCTGAGCTGGCCTTTAACATAAATTCCCAGCGGGACGGGCATTCGAAACAGCGGCTGGCGCTGCTTCTGATCGAGTTCCACTGAAAGCTGCCGGGCATGCGCGTCATAGCGCCAACGGCCGGCGATTTTCAACGTTCCTCCCTCATTCAGCCACTCATGGAAGAACCAGGATAAATCCTTCCCGGAGACCTGCTCCATCACATGCTCGAAATCTGCGGTTGACGCGTTGCCATTGCGGTAACGGCGGTAATAGTCCCGCATGCCCGCCCAAAAGACCGTCGGGCCGAGCATGTCATGCAGCATGTGCAGCGTCCAGGCGCCCTTTTGATAGATCTGATTCGTCAGGATGGTGCGCAGATTCGAGATGTTTTCATGGACGATGGTGTAGTTGGGGTGTTTGGCTGAAAAATCGAGAACGAAGTCGCGGCTTCTTTCGAGACCAGCCATGAAGGCATCGTGGCCGTCAGCGTGTTTCAGGTAAACAAGCGCCAGATATGTGGCAAAGCCCTCGCTCAGCCAAACGTCGTCCCAATCACTTTCAGTTACGGAGTCGCCGAACCACTGATGCGCGGTTTCATGCGCGATTAATTGCTGGCCTCGCAGCGTAGCAATCAGGCCGGGCGGGTAGCCGTAGAAAATATCCGAAGCCAGCTCCATGCCGCCATGCGTACCGTTCGCCTCGACGTTGGCGAGCTTTTCATAGGAAAACGGTCCAATCAGATTGCTGTAAAACTCAAAGATGGGCCCGGCATCGGCTGCAAAGGCCCGGAATCCCACCTGCCGCTCTTGCGGGAAAACCCAAGTTTCGAGCGGCGTGCCATCAATGCGGCCGAGATATTGTACGGCGTAAGGAGCAGCCGCCAGCGAGTAAAGCCAGGTGGCGATGGGAACGGATTCTCGCCACACGGTCCGCCGCATGTTGCCCGGCAAATCGATCTGCTCGACGGGCCGGCCATTGGAAATCACCTGATACCGGTCGGGCGCCGTTACGATCATCTCGTCAGTGGCTTTGTTGTAAGGATGGTCGATGCACGGAAGCCAGTTGCGCGCTTTGTCCGGCCAGTTGTTGCTATCGAAGGATCGGTCGCCATAACGGTTGGGCCCAATCAGCAATCCGGCCGCTGGAATGCCGTGGTACCGGACCGTATATTCGCCGAATTCACTGGCTTTGGAGGGTGAAGGAAGGTCGATCTGAAGCCAGTTATCCTTGAACTGGAATTGGAGCGGTCTTCCCTGTGATGTGACCGAATCCACCGTCATGCCTTTTCCGTCTGGCCGCCTGCCGATCAGGTTCAGATTGAAACTCGTCAGCCCGGGGGAAATAAAATGCAGCTCCACAACCGCGCACCCGGCGATTTCGTTGCCGGAATCGCTCAGGTTGATGTGAAAAGCGTAATGATCCACATGCAATCCCAACTGCCTGGGATAAGTGTCCGCGCGCGCGCCTGCCGCGCCGATTGCTTGCATAAGGCAAAGCGTCACGATCAGCCGTGTCTTTGTCATAGTCCGTTCATTATACGCTCAGTGTTACACTGGCCAGGATTTCGCCTATCTCCTCACTTTACATTCGTAATTATCTTGCTTGATTTCATCAACTTACTGGGTTATCGCCGGGCGAATGCCGGTAACACCCTCATTTTCATCAATTTACTGGGTTTGTTGGTTGTGGCTCTCTTCACTATTGTTTGTTTTCAGCAACTTACTGGGTTTGTTGGTCACGGATTTGGAGAGTTGTCGGTGGTCAGTTATCAGCGATCAGCGGTCAGTAGCCAGTTGTAGGTGGTGCGTTGCCTCTGTTTGTTTACGTGTCTTCATCGACCTCCAGCAGGCCGCTCAATAAGCCGAAGATGTCCTGCTGAGCGATAGCGAAGGATGACAGCCCTTGCGGATGCTCGCCGGAGCGCCGCCGTCCCGGCGGCATTTTTCAGGGCCGGCAAGATGCCGGCGCTACGCGTCACTCTGCGAGCTTGGGTGGGCTACTGAATAAGCCGGAGATGTCATGCTAAGCGATAGTGAGGCGTCTTTGCATTTGGTTGAAAAGCAAAATGCCGGGATCCTTCGCTATCGCTCAGGATGACAGGGTGTGGTGCCCTGCATTTGTCACGACGTCGCGGGAGGGACTGGGTTTCAACTCCGTCGTGGCGCAACGCCCGATCCGTTTCCCAGCGCCGGCAAGGGGCGCGGGGGAAGAGACTGGTGGCAGCCGCCATGCAGACGCACGTCATCGCCGCGGGGGACTTGACAGGAATAGTGTACATTAGTAGCCTATTATTGTCAAGAGCCCGGAAGAGCGAAGCGCGGACTACGGTCTTCATAGCCCGCGGCTTTTGCAAAAGGTTACCGACAAGCCGCGGACCTCAAGAGCGGAGGTCCGCGCTACCAGTGTCACGAGGAGCGCGCAGCGTCGCTGCGGGCGGAACGTGTGTCATTCAGAGACGCCGCGTGGTTGACAGCAAAGTCGCGTTGCAGCGAAGGGTCGATCCTGAACCACCCAAGGGCTTCGCCCTTGATATCCCTTTGGGAGTTGGGAGTCAGAAGTCGAGGAAGCCAAGAAGCTAGTGACCCAAGATCTCGTGCTTTTCCATTGGCTCCGCCGATGATCGTCGAAAGGAGCTCCGGAGAGATTCTAAGCCCGCGTACGCGCGCGTTTGCCGAACGATTTGCGGGAAGGATCATCCTCGGATAGGTCCGAAAGGACAACGGGCGCGCGATCCGGAAATTCAGCGACAATCCGCATGTCGCCGCCCATGGCTTTGACCGTCTTTCGTAGTGTCGAGATCAACAGGTCGCTCCGCTTTTCCAGTCGTGAAACGCTGTCTTGAGTGATTCCGAGAGTCCTGGCGACGCGGGCCTGCGTGAGCTTGCGGGCCTTGCGGAGATCACGCAAGCTCATCTCCTCTGCGATGATCTCAGCCGCGCGAGCTTCAACCTTCTTGCGCTCCGCTGGATTCAGCTTCCGGATGACTTCATTCACTTTCACGGACATAGTTACGTCCTTTCTCCGATCCGAGCAAGATGCGCGTCAAGACGCTCATCTGCCTTCCTGATCAGTTCTCGGTAGAAGCGCTTTTGGCTTCCGCCTGATTTGTCTCCCGCTACCAGTAGAATCGCCGCGCGCCTGCGATCAAAGGCAAAGGCCACTCGCCATTCACCGTCTGCCGCGCGGAATCGCAATTCCTTCATCTTCGCGTACCGGGAGCCTTTCAGTGTGTCAACCCGGGGGCGACCCAACTGCGGCCCAAACTGTTCTAGAACCAGCGCAAGCGCCAGAATCTCTGTCCGCACATCCCCGGGCAGAACGTGAAATTCCGGTTCGAATTCATCGGCCATCTCAACGGCCCATCTCACGTGCACAAATATGGCATGGAATACATTATGGAGTCAAGGCCATGCATTTGCGGACTGGGGTACGAGAGAGCGGTGTACGAGACCGCCCGCAGATAAAGAACCCGCATTTGAGGAAACCTGCAAGCTGCGGATCTCAAGAGCGGAGGTCCGCGCTCACGAGCCTCGCATTTTAGAGTGACGAGCCCTCGCCGGCGCGCCGCCGTCCCGAAGGCATTTTTCAGGGCCGGCAAGATGCCGGCGCTACGCAAAGCGGCACCCTGCGAGATTGGGCACGGTGCTGAAGACCAGTCCATAAACGCGTCTTCACATTCGGGCGAATTTGAGGGAGAATGGCGGGCAGCGCTGAAACGGCTGGAGGCCAATATGAGCTTGAAAATCTCGAGACGAGAATTCCTGGAAAAGTCCACTCTGCTGGGCGCAGCGGCGACGTTTGGCACAGGTCTGGCATCAGGATCGGGGAAGCTGCCGACGCGGATTTTGGGCAAGACCGGCGCGCGGGTTTCCATACTCGCTTTTGGCTGCGGCAGCCGGTTCCTTGCTTACGGAAACGAAGATGCGGCTGTACGAGCGCTGAACCTGGCGCTCGATTCCGGGATCAGTTACGTGGACACTGCGTACGGGTATGGCAATGGGCGCAGTGAGACGTGGGTGGGCAAAGTGGCGAAAAGCCGGAGGAAGGAATTCTTCCTGGCTACAAAAATCGAGCCTCGCAATGGCGATGAAGCCATGCGCATCCTGGAAGGCAGCCTCAAGCGGTTGCAAACTGATCAAATTGACTTGATCCACGTGCACTCGCTCACCAGCGAGGCGGACTTGGCGCAAGTTGAAGCGAAGGGAGGCGTCCTGCAGGCTCTTTACAAGCTGCGCGACCAAAAGGTGACGCGGTTCGTGGGAATGACCAGCCACACTAACCCGGCTGTTCTCAAGATGGCAATTGAAAGGAACGACTTGGACTGCGTGCAGATGGCGCTGAATGCGGCTCTGCAAGGAATGCGGTCCGGCTCGGACCGAATGGTCTTGAATCCGGCGATGCATCTTAGCTTTCAGAATGTGGCGCTGCCGGCGGCGCGAAAGAAGAACCTGGGCATTCTGGCCATGAAGGTGACGGGCCAGGAAGGCTTGCTGGGAACGGGTTCGGGCAAAAGCACGGCGCTCCATCTGCTTCGCTACTCACTGAGCCTGCCCGTGACGGCTGCAGTTCTGGGAATGCCGACGCTTGCCATGATCCGGCAAAACACGGAATGGACCCGAAGCTTCGCCCCCATGACGAAAATGGAAATGATGCGGTTTTCACGGCGAATTGCGGCCGCGAATAAAATGGCGCTGGACCTCAAATTCGAGAATCATCTGGACGCCTAACGTGGTGTCCCGCGTAATTCTTTACAGAGGATGGTTCCTCTCTCCCAAGCCGACCGTCCCATAAGTTTTGCCGGACACCGGGGGTTTCTGAGGGCATGGTTTCATGCCGGTCAGAAGTGTGCAAAGCGCCGGAAAGAGCCGGCGATTCAACGACTGTCATTTTGAATGTAGCGAAGAATCCAGGCATTCGTTTCCAAAGCAATGCAGAGATGCTTCGCTTCGCTCAGCATGACAAAATGGCCTTTTCCGGGGCCTGTTTAGCCCCTGGTTGCGCCGGCCAGCGGCTAAAGCCGTTGGAGTCTGCGACGCGCTGCGGCATGACTGAAGTCATGCCCTGTCTTGAAAATTGAGTAGGGGCGGGTTTGAAACCCGCCCCTACCCCAAACGCTTTCATCGCTTCGTGGGTGTCGCGAAGCGACATGACCAACTGATAC
>JASHON010000152.1 GCA_030041095.1 Terriglobia bacterium | reverse complement strand
TGATTCGTGAAAGCGTCCAAGAAAGACGCTCGCTTTCCCGATCTTCATGCCTGCCGCTCACGGCCGTAGGTGGCGGGATTGAAGCCTGCTGGGTTGGCGTGGCGGCATGCTGAAAACACAAGCCGGAACCCTCTTGACATGGATAGGCCCCCATTGGGGCGGGGCTTTCCCTGGAGTCTCTGCATTTCACACGCCGTTTCCCGGGCGCTCTGGCAGCCGCTGTGGTACCCCTGTATCAGTTGGTCATGTCGCTTCGCGACACTCACGAAGCGATGAAAGCGTTTGGGGTAGGGGCGGGTTTCAAACCCGCCCCTACTCAATTTTCAAGACAGGGCATGACTTCAGTCATGCCGACTCAGGTCCGTCCGATTGCCGGGCTTTACAGGCTGCGGAAAAACTCGATGCCGCCGCGAATGGTGCGCCGGCATCTTGCCGGCCTCCGTTGAATTGAAACGAGTTGCCGGCTGGAAGCCGGCGCTACGTCAACAGCGAGGCGCAGCCTCGCCCTAAATAATTCGATCACTGGCGCTCTCGGAAAGGCAAGCCTTTCCGCACGTCAGGCGGCGGAGCCGCATCATAGCGGTGCCACGCCGCTGAGCACAGGTAGAAACTCCCGGGCACGGGTCCCGCCCTGCCGAGACATGCGACCGAGTCAACGGGCTTTGCAGGATGCTGAAAAGCGCCCTCAACGAATGTCATTACTGAGCGTAACGAAGAATCCCAGCAAGGCACACGCGCCCGGCCGGGGCTAGGCTAAGTCGCCGACTTGGGGTTCATCAAAGAAATCCCCTCAGCACCGCGGGCAAAATTCCGCCGTTGCGGTAATATTCCACTTCGATTTCCGAATCCAGCCTCGCCGCCGCGGCAAAACTCCGCGCAACTCCGTTGGTGTCGCGAGCCGTCACCTGGAGGCTCGCGCGGGGCTTAATCCCGTCACCGAGGCCTGTGACGTCGTAAACCTCCCGGCCCGTCAGGCCCAGAGTCGCCGCGCTTTCGCCGGCATTGAATTGAAGCGGTAGAATGCCCATCCCCACCAGGTTGCTTCGGTGAATCCGCTCAAAGCTTTCAGCCAACACCACCCGGACGCCAAGCAGAAGCGGTCCCTTGGCTGCCCAGTCGCGCGAGGAGCCAGAGCCATATTCTTTGCCGGCAATCACAGCTAACGGCACGTGCTCCTGCTGGTACCGCTCGGCTGCGTCGAAAATGGACATTCGCTCGCCCTCCGGGAAGTGAAGCGTCACACCGCCTTCCGTGCCCGGAACCAGCGCATTCTTCAGCCGGATGTTTGCAAACGTGCCGCGTACCATCACGCGATCGTTACCGCGGCGGGACCCATAGGAATTGAAGTCTCTCTTCGCGAGCCCGTGGGCGATGAGGTACCGGCCGGCCGGCCCTTGCTGCGAAATGTCTCCAGCAGGCGAGATGTGATCCGTCGTCACTGAATCGCCGAGCATCGCCAGCACCCGCAGCCCTCGGACGTCCTGGAGCGGAGCAATTTCGCGCCTAAGATGGGTGAAGAACGGCGGTTCGTGAATGTAGGTGGATTCGGGGCGCCAGTTGTAAAGCTCACCGCCGGAGATTGGAATCGCGTTCCACTGCGCGTTGCCGTCCCAAACATTGGCATAAGTGCGGCGGAACATCTCCGGCTCTACCGTCTGGCGGATGGCGCTTGCGACTTCCTGCGCGGAGGGCCAAATCTCCTTCAGAAAAACCGGCTGGCCGTTTTCGTCATGGCCCAGAGGTTCGGAAGTGAGATTGATATCAACCGTTCCCGCCAGCGCATAAGCCACCACCAGCGGTGGCGATGCCAGATAATTGGCGCGGGTGAGTGGATGAATGCGCCCTTCAAAATTCCGGTTGCCGGAGAGCACCGCCGCCGCCACCAGGCCGTTCCTTTTGACTGCCTCTGCCACCACTTCCGGAAGCGGTCCGCTGTTGCCGATGCACGTGGTGCAGCCGTAACCCACCAGGTCGAACCTTAGCGCCGAAAGATCATCAAGCAGGCCCGCTGCCTTCAGATACTCGGTCACAACTTTGGAGCCGGGCGCGAGGCTGGTTTTCACGTAAGGCGCCACCTTCAATCCGCGTGCCCGCGCTTTTCGCGCCAGGAGCCCGGCGGCAAGCATCACTCCGGGATTGGAGGTATTGGTGCATGATGTAATGGCTGCAATCACTACCGCCCCGTGTCCGAGGCTCTCACGCGTGCCGTTGAATTGCACCGCGGCCGTGCGGCTGGTTTCCTCCGGCGCAAGCCCGAAGCCGCGTTCTTCGACCGGCGCGGTCAATATCTGCCCGAAAGCCTCCTTCATGCGGGCAAGCGGCACGCGATCCTGGGGGCGCTTGGGTCCGGCCAGGCTCGGCTGAACCGTCGAAAGATCCAGCTCCAGCGTGCTGCTGAATTCGGGGTCGGGCGTGCCGGCCGTGCGGAACAAGCCTTGCTCTTTCGTATATCGTTCCACCCGGTCCACTTCTTCCGCCGTGCGCCCGGTGAGCCGAAGGTACGCCAGAGTTTCGTCATCAACCGGGAAAAACCCCATCGTGGCGCCGTACTCCGGAGACATATTGGCGATAGTGGCACGATCCGGGACGGTCATCTCCGACAAGCCGTCTCCATAAAACTCGACGAACTTTTCCACCACGCCCCTCCGCCGAAGCGTCTCAGTCACGGTGAGAACAAGATCGGTTGCCGTAACGCCAGGCCCAAGCTTACCTTTCAGTTTGAAGCCGATGACTTCCGGAGTCCTGAAGAAATACGGCTGGCCGAGCATGGCCGCTTCCGCCTCGATGCCGCCTACGCCCCAGCCCAGCACGCCCAGTCCATTAATCATCGTGGTATGCGAATCAGTGCCGAGCAAGGTATCCGGAAAAAGCAGCGTCTCGCCATCTCGATGCTCTGCCAGCACCACCTTGGCGAGGAACTCCAGGTTCACCTGGTGAACGATGCCGGTAGCCGGGGGAACTACCCGAAAATTGTCAAACGCTTTTTGGCCCCAGCGCAGGAACTCGTAGCGCTCGCGGTTACGTTGGAATTCGATTTCCGCGTTCCGCTCGAGGGCCAAAGGCTGCCCAAAAACGTCCACCTGCACCGAATGGTCGATCACCAGGTCAACGGGAATTTGCGGATTAATGACCGATGGATTGCCGCCCAGCCGCTTCATGGCATCGCGCATGGCGGCAAGGTCTACAATGGCCGGAACGCCGGTGAAGTCCTGAAGGACGGCGCGTGCGGGCTTGAAGGGAACATCGTGCGGCGCGGGAGCCGTGGCATTCCAGGAGACCAGCGCCACAACGTCCTCTTTTTTCACATGCCTGCCGCCGGCGTGGCGAAGCAGATTCTCGAGCAGAACACGCAGGGAGAACGGCAGCCGGGAGATTCGGCCCACGCCACGCTTTTCGAGGGTCTCGAGCCGGTAAATGAGCGCTTTCCCGCTCGCCGTCTCGAGAGGCGAGCGCGCTCCAAAGGGATGGTTTTCTTGAGCACTGGGCATTGGGTCACTCCTTCGATGAAACTCGAATATACCATGTTGCCCGCGGCTTCTCACGCTGCGGCGCTCCGCGGGGTGGCCGCTCGCGAGAGGGCCCGCGCCGCGTGCGGTGGGCCGCCTGCGGCCCGGAACAAGCCTGACGCGGGGCGAAGCCGCCGTCCGGCGTGGCAGAATATAGCCGACATATGTAGACTATTATTGTGAGCCTTGCGCCTGCGGGGGCTCGGGCGGCGGTTCACAGCGCCCGAGCTGCCGCCCCCGATCTTCAGCTTCGGCCAGTCAACTTCAGGGCGCTTGGAGGGGAAAAAGGCCAAGGGCGGCGAAGTTGAACGAGAGCAGTTGAGCAGCGAGAGGGCGGCCGTTTCGAATTCAAAAAGAAGCCGCTGAAGATGTGGTAGAGGAGGGATTACGCGAAAGGGACTCCGTGTTAAGTTATCGAAATAAATATGCGTCAGACCAAAAAGCTTATGACCAACAATCCCAGTAAATTGTTGAAAACAAACAACGGCCATGAGAGACATTACCAACAATCCCAGTAAGTTATTGAAAAACAATTGGT
>JASHON010000151.1 GCA_030041095.1 Terriglobia bacterium | reverse complement strand
CCGGGGCAACCGTACCCCAAACCGACACAGGTAGACGAGGTGAATATCCACAGGCGCTTGAGAGAACACTCGCTCAGGAACTAGGCAAATTAACTCCGTAACTTCGGAAGAAGGAGTGCCTCGCTAGGGTTTATAGCCCGAGGAGGCCGCAGTGAATCGCGCTCTGCGACTGTTTAACAAAAACACAGGTCTCTGCTAAGTCGAAAACGACGTATAGGGGCTGACGCCTGCCCGGTGCCGGAAGGTTAAAGGGAGAGGTCATCCCGTCGCAAGACGGGGGAAGCTTTGAACTGAAGCCCCGGTGAACGGCGGCCGTAACTATAGATTGACCGCTGTAGTTCCGAAAAGAAATCTGGCTATTTGCTGGGAAACCCGGTGTATCTCCCCCTACTCGCCGCTAGGCCAAATTTGGCTGAAGAAGGTGGCAGTGAAAATGTGATGAGTGCGGGTTATCAGCAGGAAAGATTCGAGCGATGCTCGATGTGAGGACCGTTCCGCCTGAGGTTGGTTGGTACTTAGCCGGCTTTGCGGACGGCGAGGGTAGCTTTAACGTGTCGTTTCGGCCTCGGAACGATTACCGGCTGCCCTGGAAGATCTCGCTCTGCTTCAATGTCTCTCAGCGGGACCCGGTGATGTTGGCACACTTCAAACGTCACTTGGCCTGCGGCACAATGAGGCAGCGGCTGGATGGAGTATGGTACTACGAAGTAAACAACCTCCGTCCGATCCTTCAGAACGTGATCCCTTTCTTCGAGCGATTCCAGTTCGTTTCTGCGAAGAAGAAACGTGATTTCGCCAAGTTCAAACAACTCGCCGAACTGATGCGCGAGGATCGCCACCTTACCCGTGAGGGTGTGGGGGAGATTCTTACAATTCGGCGGGACATGAACGACGGTGGAAAACGGAGATATTCTGACCAGGAAGTTCTGGGGCGGCTTGAGAATCCTCAGAGACCATACGCCAGACCCGGTGATGTGCCGGGATGAGATGGTCCGAACTCGATGGCGACATCGAGAGCGCGGCAGAAATGATCGCGCCTCCGCCGAAAGGCGGAAGTAACATGATTGAACGGTCCTAAGGTTAGAACCTAGCTAGCCTTAGTAAAATCTGGCTATATGCGGGAAAGTCCGAGCATCCTCGGCTACTCGCCTGCTGACAGCAGGCAGTAACAACGCATGAGGTGCGGACAATCCGCAGGAAAGGCCAGGGGAGGTAAACCTTGGGGATATCTGGCTTTGAGCCAGCCGCCCCCGAAGTGACCAACTGTAGTTCTTCCCAACTAAACCTCCGCTGGAATCCTCAGAGACTGTACGCCAGAATCCAAATATCCTGGATAAGATACAGTCCGGGCTGCATGGCGACATGCAGAGAGTGGCAGAAATGACCACTCCCCTTCACTCGCAATCTGGATGGAGGAGTAACAAGAACCGAGCGAAATTCCTTGTCGGGTAAGTTCCGACCTGCACGAATGGCGTAACGATAGAGCGACTGTCGTGGCGAGTGACTCAGCGAACTTGTAGTACCGGTGAAGATGCCGGTTACCCGCACCTAGACGGAAAGACCCCGTGCACCTTTACTATACCTTAGCCCTGACTTATGGGGTTGTCTGCGCAGGATAGGTGGGAGGCTTTGAATCTGGGTTTTCGGACCCAGAGGAGCCAACGGTGAGATACCACCCTGACGATTCTGTGGGTCTAACCTCGGCCCGTAATCCGGGCCAGGGACACGGCTAGGCGGGTAGTTTGACTGGGGCGGTCGCCTCCTAAATTGTAACGGAGGCGCTCCATGCTTGGCTCAGGCTGTTTGGAAATCAGCCGTAGAGTGCAAGGGCATAAGCCAGGCTGACTGCGAGACGTACAGGTCGAGCAGACACGAAAGTGGGACCTAGTGATCCGGTGGTTCTGTATGGAAGGGCCATCGCTCAACGGATAAAAGGTACGCCGGGGATAACAGGCTGATCGGAGCCAAGAGTTCACATCGACGCTCCGGTTTGGCACCTCGATGTCGGCTCATCGCATCCTGGAGCTGTAGAAGGTTCCAAGGGTTAGGCTGTTCGCCTATTAAAGCGGTACGTGAGCTGGGTTCAGAACGTCGCGAGACAGTTCGGTCCCTATCTGGTGTGGGCGGAGGAGATTTGCGGGGAGCTGTCCTTAGTACGAGAGGACCGGGATGGACGGACCGCTTGTGTACCAGTTGTCACGCCAGTGGCACGGCTGGGTAGCGAAGTCCGGAAGTGATAAACGCTGAATGCATCTAAGCGTGAAGCACGCCCCAAGATATGATCTCCCAAGGGTGAGCGTCCCTATGCTACGGGATGCGATCCCTCTGAAGGGCCGTCGAAGACGACGACGTCTATAGGCCAGAGGTGTAAGCGCAGTAATGCGTTCAGCTTACTGGTCCTAATCGCCCGTTCGGCTTGACCATAATCTCTGCCAAGCACACAATAGAGCCGTCAGCTATCAGTCTTCGGTTATCAGCAAACCCGCAGCCCTTAACCGGACTGCTTGCTGATGGCTGATCGCTAAGCAGTGACAGCTTTGTTGTGCAGATTCGCCTTTGCCTTTCTGCCCGAATCCACAATTCAGACAGATGGGCGCATAGAGACGCCGCACTATTCGGAGAAGCAGTGACGAGTGATGAGTAGTCACTGATGATTAAAGGCCTGTCGGGAGCAACAGATGAAAAATACTAGAGACAAAAAGATGACGCTTAAAGTTAAGCAGGATGGCGCTATTACTATTGAGGAACACGGCGAGCCGGAGAGAGCCGTCTACGCCACCTATGCGCACGATGCTGGAAAAGTGATCGACAGGGCCATAAATTCCCAGGTAGTTGCGGCGTGGACAAAGAAGGGCGTTACTGTGAGGAAGCATAAATGTAAGTCCGGCGAACCTGCTCGCGTGGCTTAGGATTTCTGCTTGCCACTTGTCACTCATCACTGCCGTTGAGGCTTTTCCCGGCGATCATACCGGAGGGGCCACACCCGTTCCCATCCCGAACACGGAAGTTAAGCCCTCCAGGGCCCATGGTACTGCGCGGGTAACCGCGTGGGAGAGTCGGTCGTCGCCGGGAATAATTGTAGCGTCGGCTTGCAGCCGGCGGCGTGAAACGGGCTCGCGATTCGCGAGCCCGTTTTGCTTTTGTAGGTCGAAGGACTTTAACATGGATCGAACATGGTGATTGCCCTCCAACCTCACGCCAAGCAGCGAATGGCCGAGAGAGGGGCCACGGAGCAAGAGGTCGTTGCCACCGTCGAATCTGGAGAGCAGTTTCCAGCGAAGTTTGGGAGAACCGGATTTCGGCGCAACTTCCTATTCGGTGGGAAATGGCAGGGCCGGGTTTTTTCGGTAAAACAGGTAGAGGCTTATGCGGTCGAGGAAAACGGGCAGTGGGTGGTCGTGACGGTTCTGGTAAAATACTTTTGATTCTTTGGAGAGGCCGGTCATGCAGCTAACGTTTGACCCCAGACACAATGTTGCCTATCTGCGCTTTCAAGAGAAGATTGCGCAGGTCCAGACCCTGCGGCTCAGTGACGAGCTCAATGTGGACATTGCTCCGGACGGCACGGTTTACGGCATCGAGTTGCTCAATGCTAACGACCAACTGCAGTCCGAAGACCAGGGGAACCTGGTGATCGTGAATGAGGCCCTCGGCCGTAGACTGGAGGTACCGTTGGGAAAGTGAGATGTGGGGCCCATGGTACTGCGCGGGTAACCGCGTGGGAGAGTCGGTCGTCGCCGGGAATAATTGTAGCGTCGGCTTGCAGCCGGCGGCATGAAGCGGGCTCGCGATTCGCGAGCCCGTTTTGCTTTTCAGAGGCGATCCCGATACGATGGCCGGGAGGGCATTTGATTATGAAAGTCAGAGCGGTCGTTCACGAGGCGGAAGAAGGCGGCTACTGGGCCGAGGTTCCTGCGATTCCTGGCTGTGCAACTCAGGGCGAGACTGTGGAAGAGCTGATTGCTAACTTGCGCGAAGCCATCGAGGGTTGCCTCTCGGTGGATGTGAAACAGCCAAAATCGACGGGCAAAGACAGGATCCTGGAAATCGCCGTATGAAGGCGGTCTCAGGGAAGGAGTTGGCGCGCCTTCTTGAACGTAACGGTTGGACCCTGCTCCGCGTGCAAGGCAGTCACCACATCTACGGCAAGGCCGGAAGTATAGTGAGACTGTCCGTTCCCATCCATGGCAACAGGCCTCTAAAGGTCGGCCTACTGAAGCATTTGCTTAAGATGGCCGGCATCGAGGAAACGGAGATACGGTAACCGGGAATAATTGTAGCGTCGGCTTGCAGCCGGCGGCATGAAACGGGCTCGCGAATGGCGAGCCCGTTTTTTTTATCCATTCTTGACAAGGAAACCATCCTTGTTATAGTAAGGACATGGCAAAGGTGACAAGTAAGCTGCAATTGACCGTTCCAAAGGCGATCGCGGATGAGTACGGCATCCGGCCCGGTGACGAGCTCGAGTGGATTCCCGCCGGCGAGGCGATTCACGTAATCAAGGAAGGTGGGGCAGCTCGTGGAGCGCAGGGCCGAAGCGTCGCTGAACGGCTGCGGCTGTTTCATGCAACACTGGAGCGCCAGAGGCAGCGTGAGAAACACCCCGAGCAAATTCCGGATTTATCGGAGCGGCCGTGGAAGCGCCACGAGATCAAGCGTGGGTGGCGAAGAGAGGACCTCTACCGTCGTGGCCGCGCTCGTTGACACCAACGTACTCGTATATGTGTTTGACCCGAGCGATCCGCGCAAACAGCGAATCGCTGCAGAACTAGTGGATCGCGGTCTACAACAGGACTCCCTGAGACTTTCTCACCAGACGGTTGTGGAGTTTGTGTCGGCTGTGACGCAGGCCCGGCGTGGAGGAAAGCCGTTGCTGGCTTATCGCACGGCGCTTCGTGAAGCAGAGGAGCTGCTTGCACAATTTATCGTGCTCTATCCGAATGAGACCTTGGTCCGGACGGCGTTGCGTGGCGCGTCCGCCTACCAACTCTCCTGGTACGACGCGCATCTGTGGGCCTATGCAGAGCATTATGGTCTTTCCGAATTGTATTCCGAGGATTTCGAGCACGACCGGCTCTATGGAACCGTCCGGGTGGTGAATCCATTTATTTAGCTCACGGTCTGATCGATTTTCTCTGGCTAACCTCACGCCAGGCAGCGAATGGCCGAGAGAGGGGCCACGGAGCAAGAGCTCGTTGCCACCGTCGAATCTGGAGAGCAGTTTCCAGCGAAGTTTGGGAGAACCGGATTTCGGCGCAACTTCCTTTTCGCTGGGAAATAGGAACTTGGTGATCGTGAATGAGGCCCTCGGCAGTCGCCGGGAATAATTGTAGCGTCGGCTTGAAGCCGGCGTGAAACGGGCTCGCGATTCGCGAGCCCGTTTTGCTTGGTCTTGATATAATTGCGACATGAAGAGGACAGATTCGAATCGTGGGCTACGCCCGTTCACCGTAGTTGTTGAGCAGGACGAGGACGGCTACTACGTAGCAACCGTTCCCTCACTACCAAGTTGTTATACGCAAGCGCGCACCCTGGAGGAGCTAGCTCCCCGCATCCGGGAGGTCATCGCGCTCTGCCTTGAGGGGAAAGAAGCTCCTCGAATGAAGTTCGTCGCGCTCGAACAGGTCGAGGGCGCTGTTTGAGCCTGCTCCGTCCGGCTCGTGCTCGCGAACTCATTCGCTTCCTCGAGAGCCTTGGGTTTAGGCAAGCCCGCCAGAAGGGCAGCCACAAATTCTTTCGACACTCCGACGGGCGCACCGCAACCGTTCCAGACCACAAGGGCGAAGATCTCGGCCGTCCCCGGGAATAATTGTAGCGTCGGCTTGCAGCCGGCGGCATGAAACGGGCTCGCGGTTCGCGAGCCCGTTTTGCTTTTGTGCTATAGTCTTGGGCAAGGCGTTCAACGCTATGGGCCGAGACGAATTGCTCTCGCGCATCAAAATCGACCCTGCGGTTTGCTTTGGCAAGCCCTGCATCCGTGGCCGCCGGCTTTGGGTTTCTCTGATCCTGGACTTTTTAGCCAGCGGGATAAGCATCGAGGAAGTGTTGGATGAATATCCGAGCCTCGAGCGCGATGACATCCTTGCTTGTATCGCGTACGGGGCGGAGATGTCGAGGGAGCGCTACGTCGAGATATCGGTTGAAACCAGCAGATGAAGCTGAAACTGGGTTACTTCTATTGAAGGGATGCGCGCGCATCACGGTTGGACTTGTCGTGCTGAGCGTCTGCTCGTCGGGCGCTGCGACCCGGGCTCAGCTCTTTATGCTTGCGGGGACTCCGACTGCGCAGCGATTCGAGTCGTACCCGGTGACGTTATACACGGTGGGGCCGAATTCCAAGCTGCAGCGGGCGCGGCAGGTCGTGCCTGCCGGCGCCGGTCTCTACGCGGTCCTCGACGATCTCGAGGGTAGACTTTACGCCGCCTACCCGCACGGTAACCCGACCGCTGCCGCTGTCATCCGTGAGGCGGAGCCGTACACCGTGAGCACGGTGTACTTTAACCCCAACGATCTGACTGTCGACAGCACCGCTTTCGGCGTCGAGAGCGAGGATGGCGCCGAATCGCACCTGCTCTGCCCTTTGTTGCGCGAGATCGAGCACGAGGGTGCCGGTCCCGCCGCAGTCGACCTCGTGCAGGCGACAGAAGGGCGTGCGTCTGTCAAGAACGCCGACTGGGCGCTGTACCGCTGGTTCCGCTACAGAGGGTCGCCAAGGCGGCCCTATGGGTCCTGGGGCCTTTCCACTTGCCTTCATCAATGGGGGTCTGGTGTGCATTCAGGTCTCGCCGCCCGGCAGACCCTTCGTGGACGCCCCCCCGGCGGCCCTCACCGAGCTCGGGCCCGGCCCCGCGGTTGAACCGCCCCAAGACCCCTCGGGGACCTTCTACCTCGTCGCGTCCAGCAGCCGGTTCCTCATAATCGTACCCTTACCTGGACATTCGTCGGTCTACTCCTACGACCGCACACGTCGAGCGTGGAGAACAATGACATCCCCAGCCACGGTCCCCTACGAGCGGCGAATCTTCGGGCAGTGGCTGGCCACCATCGATGAAGTCTGGCAGCCCGGGGACCCGGAGAACGCCAATAGCCCAGGGTGCTCGAGCGAGAGGGGCTGGGGATCGGCGACGCTGCCCAACGTGAGGGAAGCGTACGGCTGTGGAAGGGCTACGGACACCTACGTTCCCGGGACCCTCTTTCTGGATGACCTCGTCGATGGCAGGCGGATCGCGATTCACACCGGGCAGGAAGACAGCGAGATTCTGGACATTCGGAAAGACGGCCTTGTTCTCTACCGAGTCAACGATTCGATTTTCTCCGCGCAGATCGAAGGCGACAAGCTGTCCGCTCCCACGCTCATAGTCAAGGACGAAGACGTGCCCGAGGTCCACTGGGTGTTCTGGTCAAGCGCGAGCCCGAAAGCAACGCCCGGACAGCAGGCAAAATGAGCGAGACGGGAAGCCATTGGGGCCGGCGAACTTGCCCGCCCGCAGATGAAAAAACCCGCATTTGAGGAAGCCTGCAAGCCGCGGACCTCAATGGCGGAGGTCCGCGCTTGATGAATCTCGCACTTCAGAGCGGCGGGCGCTCGCCGGAGCGCCGCCGAGCCGCGCTCTCCATTCGGTGCAGGACTCCGGTTGCTGGGGCCGGGCGCAGTTGCCAGGGGCGCTGCGCTCCGGGCCAGAGGCACGAACCGCCGGCTCCCGGGCGGCGGTGTCCAGGGCGGGGGCGGCCAAAATTCGTACGCTGTCAGCGCGGTTGCGGCGCGCTGGGCAATGGAGGCGCAAGATGTCCAACGGTGCCTTGCGGGCTCGATCAGGACTCTGGTGGGTCGTCTTGTGCCTCCCCGTGATCTGCTCGTTCCCGCTGTTTAGCCAAGTGTCGCCGACCCAGCAGCAGCAGTTCCCGGAGCGGGCCGCGGCGAGCGCTTCCCTGACCCTGATCCAATCGAGCGATTCGACGTTCGAAGACCTGCTAGACACCTACTTCCCTGGCCTCTCGAGTACAACAAACTACCAGGCGATACGCCCGTTCCTGACTCTCGTGCAGAACAATACGGGGCTTGGCGCGGTGGCGTATGCCATTCAATAGAACTTGATGTGCGGCGGACCGTGCGGGACCAGCCTGTTTGGCAGGTTTGTTACTACTCGGCTGGCGTATCGCCCCGCGAAAAAAACGATAATGCCGCAGGGGATTCGCCTGATCTCGCCGCTCTTTAACATGACCCCGCAGGACTACCGGGAACGTTGGGCCTCGCACCTCGGCCTTTTCGCCAAGATCTTTCCTGCCTCGCGGTTTCCGGACTTCCCAGGGATGTCTTCTGTGAACGCCGACGTCGATGGTGTCATTTACAGCGACGGCAGTTTTGCCGGCCCCAACAAGACGCACATATGGCAGAGCTACTTGGCGGCAATGGACGCAGAGCATGACGAAGCCCTGGCAGCGCTCAACGCGCTGAACTCGTCCGGCTCACCTGTCTTGCTCGAACAAACCCTCACGCAGCACATCGCCTGGGGCCGGGAAGGAGGGTCACAACACCTGCCCCTCCAGGGAGGAGGAGAGCGTACCTTGGTTGGCACGTACGTTCGGGATCGGGGACGGAGCGCGCAAGACATCGCCCGGCTCCTTAGTAGCCGCGGGAGCGCCTGGCTCCAAACAGCGCTAACCAATCTCATCGACAATTCGAGGGCGCAAGAGACACCGACTCCTCTGGCGCGCTATTTTTGATCGCCATTTGTACCGATCGCGGGGGCAGAGGATCGGCGGATGAGCGATGAAGTGGAATGCGTGGGGAGGGCGGGCTGGTTGTGACGGCTTTACTGGCGGAGTTTCAGTGGGCTGGCCGCCCATCCTTAATGACGGGTTTAGGATTTCGCCTAACGGAGGTGAGGGGAATGAGCGCACGCACTGCTAGCAGAGTACAAATCCAAGTGGGCCGTCTGACTGTTTTCGGCGTGAGGGCGCCAAGCTACTTATGTGGTAACCATCTTTTGAGAGCTTGGTGCGTCCTGCCGTTTCTTCTCATGCTCCTGGGCGTTCCAGCTCGTGCGCAGACCATCCAGGGCACGTACACCACCACGGCTGGCCCGTCCACGCTGAGTCAGAACCAGACGATATATATCGATCCTGCAGCCTGCCCGAGCCTGGCGAGTTGCCCCGTCTTTCCTATGCCCGAGGTGGCATTTACAGTGTCAGGCGTCTCTAGCTCTGACACAGTGGACTGGTCCGTGAATGCCGAATACGCCGATCAAAGCAAGGAATATGGTACTGGTTACACCCTCCAAGCGACAAAGGCCGCCGATGAGCAATGGTCGGTGAGCTGGGGAGACGATGTAGGGGGAACCATTACCGTTGAGGCGGTTGTGTACAGCGAGGATGGCTGCGGCCCCCCGACGGGAAGCGCCACGTTCACGTTTGTTATAAAAGGCGAAACGGAAACCGCAGACCAGGTCAATGGCAACATGGGGAGCATGCCTTGGTTTACCGGAAATATGATTACAGAGGAGTCCTGCGAAGGCGACGACCAGTTTTCCCCTAGCAACGGTTTCTGCAGTGAGTCCGAAAACATTGCCGGGGACCCGCTCTGGAACGGGACATTTTCATCGACCGGTACCCCAGAATCCGACGGCATCGGGTTTATGCAGGTCGACCATGTGAAGGATCCCGGTGTTTTTACGAACTGCACGTACTGGAATTTCATCTGCAATATGTCGTCAGCCTATCAGGTTCTTCTCGACGACGAGGGCGGAGCCTATACTTTCTGGGATAGCCAGATGAAACAGATGTGCATGTGGGTCAAGGGCACGTACTCCGGCACGCCCGGGACCGGGGAGACCACGTGCAGCAAGGTTCAGCAGCCGGGTACTGGAGACAACCCCTCCACTGGTCCCACCTACCCATTGGGGTCAGCCGACTACTATCAGGAGCAGTCCCCTCTGACCTACTGCTCAAGCCACTTCACTCTGTCTGCCGGAGCAGCCAGCGGCTGGAGGGACTCCGAGTGGATAAAGGCGTATAACGGCGCGGCAACCTACTACATTTTCTGGCACCCAGATACTGAAAATCCGAATACATATCAGTACTGGGTCTCCAACAACACTTCCGGGCCGACGGACAACAACTGTGTGTACAACATCTGCAACAGCGCACCGTACTAGGCTGTCGGCGTGTTGGACCGTGTGCGCGTTGGCTCTTGTGCTTCTCGCCTCGCCGGGGGCCTCGGCAGCGAGGGCCGACCGTGGCGTTGGCGGAAGACATCTGTACCTTATGACGGGCACGCCCACGCCGGACGACATGCGCGGCTTTCCAGTGCGGCTCTACATGGTTTCGAGCGGCCGCTTGGCGCTGGTGCGGCAGATCGCCGCAGGGTTGTTCTCGGTTGCAAATGACCTCAGCGGGCATCTGTACGTTCTCAGCCTGGGCATGGGAGCGATCAGCGTTATTCACGAGAATGCGCCGGGGGAGATCGACGTTGTTCCGGCACCGGCGGGAAACGCGATCACGCCGATTTTCCAGTTCTACTATCAAACCTGGGGTGCGGTCGCCGGCCCCGGCGTTGCCCCGAGCGCGGTGTTTGCAGACTGGACGAACCGCTGGACCGTGACCAGGATCTTCGGAGACGTAACTCGGGGACAGCCTCGCATAGTGCGGGGTAGCTGGGACTTGTACCGTTACCTTCAATACCAGGGGCCGGGAGGGGGGCCGTACCCGTTCACCGACACCCAGCCCGGAGGAACCGTCGAGGACGAAAAAATCATGGCGCCGTACACCCTTGGCCCGGGCGTCGGCTACCTGGGGCCGACGCCCCCTTTTCTGCCGCCCCAAGCGGGCGTCGTCGCGGGATATCCCGACAGGCCGCGGGGTGCAAGCGTCGTTGCCGACACCGCGCGCTTTTTTGCCATCTGGGCGCCACTTCCGACCGCCGTGTTGCGGTTGCCGAGAACGGTCTATGTGTTGAACAAGGCAATCCGGCGATGGTCAGTCATCAGGGTCCCCTTCCAGTATCCTCCGTGGCCTCGACTCTTCGGACCGTGGCTCGCGACCACGGTGCAAGAGCCAAATCCGGGAGGCCGCGAAAGCCTGGGACTGGACGACGAGAGGGCGAAGGAGGTAGACGTGGACACACCCACCGGGGTGGTACGCGAGCTGCCTCGCGTCAGAGGCAGGTATCCGCAGGACGACGTCTACATGCCCGGCAAGCTGCTGCTCCAGAACCTGGCTGACGGCCGCAAGATCACGATTGATACGGGCCAACAAGACAGCGAGGTGCTCGACGTTCGGAAGGATGGCATGGTCCTGTACCGGGTGAACGACGAGATTTTTTCTACCCAGATCGAGGGTGGCAAGCTTTCGGCTCCAACGCTGGTTGTGAAAGGCGAAGACGTGCCCGAAATCCACTGGGTGTTCTGGTCGAGCGCGAGCCCGAACGCAGCGCCGGGACAACAGGCAAAATGAGCGAAACGGGGAAGCCATTGGGGCCGGCGAACTCGCCCGCAGGTGAAAAAACGCGCATTTGAGGAAGCCTGCAAGCCGCGGACCGCAAGAGCGGAGGTCCGCGCTACTCGATGAATCTCGCACTTCAGAGTAGCGGGCGCTCGCCGGAGCGCCGCCGTCCCGGCGGTGTTCTTCAGGGCCGGCAAGATGCCGGCGCTACGCAAAGCGGCACCCTGCGAGCTTGGGGAGACTGCTGAATAAACCGAAGATGTCATGCTGAGCAAAGTGAGGCACTTGGCATTTGGTTGAAAAGCAAAATGCCGGGATCCTTCGCTATCGCTCAGGATGACAGGGTTTGCAGACGCTCGCCGACGGTTTCTGCGCCGGCGAGGGACGCGGCGGATAGGGCGGGTGGCAGCCGCCATGCAGACGCACATCATCACTCCGGAGGATGTGACACAGGTAGTCTACATAAGTGGCCTAGTCTTGTCAAGAACCTGGAAGGGCGAAGCGCAGACTACGGTCTTCATAGCCCGCGGCTTTTGCAAAAGGTTACCGACAAGCCGCAGACCTCAGACACGGAGGTCTGCGCTCGCTTTCGAAAAGGAAGGAACGATCGGGAGTGGGTTTGGGGGGCGGAAAGGCAAGCCTTTCCGCACGTCAGGCGGCGGAGCCGCACCGTGCCTGGGCGATACTCCGCTGCCCCGATCGCATGACTGAGAGTAGCGCTGCCGAGGTATGAAGCGATCATCTCTCGCGCGGGTAACCGCGTGGGAGAGTCGGTCGTCGTCTGAATTAATTGTAGCGTCGGCTTGCAGCCGGCGGCATGAAACGGGCTCGCGGTTCGCGAGCCCGTTTTGTTTTGTGGCAAGCCACCGGTGCACTACGGTCGTCGTCGGGAGGTCGGCAGGGCATTGCCCGGGCGCATTGTTGTAAGCTTCCGGCAATGGCCACGCGGCAACTGGCGCGTCCGGAGCGACTCACTTCTCCGCCAGCAGGCGTTGAACCAAGGTTGCCACCTCGGATGGATCGTTCGGGACGAGAATGTGGCCGTTGATGAAAAGCGTGGGCGTATACATGATGCCAAGGTTTGTTCCTTCGGCGACGTCTGCCTCAATGCGCGGACGTGAAGCCCGTGAATCCACGCACGTGGCGAGTCTGAGCCGGTCGAGTCCCACCTGCTCGCCCAGGCCCAGCAGCCGGTCGCGCACGTTCGCGAGGTCGATGGAATCCTGACTGGCGAAGATGAGCGTGCGATATCGCACGAAAGCCGCAGGATCGATTCGGTAAGCGCATTCATTCGCCAGCGCCGCTTCCATTGACCACGGATGTCCGGGAAGCGGAAACTCTTTGAAGATAAAACGGACCTTATCGCCGTACTTCGGCATGAACTCGTGCTCCAGGTAGTTCTGGAAGAGGGCACAGTGCGGGCACTCGAGGTCCGCATATTCCACAATCGTGATGGGCGCGTGCGGTGAGCCGGCAAACGGCTGATTGTGGGTATCGATCAACTGCTCTGTAAATTCCGGCGAATACGGCACAACTTCGCCGAGAATCCCCAACTGCCCGTCTGGAGTTACGAAGATTCGTCCTCGATCAGTTTTGCCACCCTGCTTCACAGTGACCGAGGCCTCGAGCAAACCAGGGAAAACCGATCGATAATAGGCGCCAAGATCCACAGGTGTGGAAACAGGAAGCTTGGCAGCCTGCCGGATGCATTGAACCACCTCCTGGGCTGAGCTATCCTTCATCGGGAAGAAAGGTCCGGAGACGAAGCAGCGTCCGTCTTTGCTAATCAGAAAGCCTTCCGTTTTTGGCTGGCCTTGTCCCGTAGCGGTCACGACCGTTTCATCAAAACCGGCAAACGGCGATGGACGCAAAGGCGCGGCCGACAGTTGGACATTCGCCGGAATATCCCATCGCGCCCGGATGAAGTGAGCCACACGAGCCGGCGTCATCAATTCTTCAAGGCTCGTCTCTGCCGCTCTTGCGTGGCCGCAAAATAGCATGGCAATCACAACCATCAGCACCGGCCCAAGTGTCTGCTTACGCAAAAGCTTTCGAGCGCTCATATTGCGATCCTCACGTATTGTTCTTGATGTTGGCAACAAATTCTCACCGCAGGCTTCGCCATCGAGAACGCGCCCGGCATTGCCCATCTCTATGTTCTGGTCACGTCCCTGTTATCGTGGATAATTCGAAACAGCAGCCCAATAATTCCGCAGCAAGACAAACCGATAGCCTCTCTGCTTGAGCACCGGGATCAGCCGTGCAACCAGCTTGACGGTCGGAGGAACTTCGTGAAAGGCCAGGATGTCATCGTAAACGCCTTCGTGCTCACGCTGGTCAATGTGGCGCAAAACGTAATCGTAGTCGGAGGGTTTCGGGCACTTCGAAATGTCTTTTCCCGCGCACAGATAATCCTCTGAATCAAGATCCCGCAGACGTACTGGCCTCGACACCGCCTTGGTCATCACGTGGTAGCCCTGCGCCTCAATCTTCTTCTGCAGCGCAGGCCAGATGGTCCAATCAGGCGGCCTGACGAATTGGGGCCGAACGCCGGTAATGGATTGGACGACGGCCGAGCAGCGGGCAATATCGTTCAAGATCCACGTGTCACCATACCGCTTCTCCATCAGCCGGAAGTTGCCGTGGCCATAAGTATGGTTTTCGATTTCGTCGCCGTCGCGGTGTTCCTCGATCGCCGCATCGCGGCAGACGCCGCCATCGACGCGGCGGCACCAGGCATCAGCGGTCTTGGCAAGACGCCAACCCATCACAAAGAAGGTGGCATGCACACCTTGCTTTTGCAGCACTGCCAGCAGCGATTCAGATTGGAGGCCGCCGCTCGATCGGCCGCCGAGCAGCACGAAAGGCTTGGGGCCATCGTCGAACGTGAGCGCGATGAGCTTCTGCGGGCTAGACGAGCCAGCACCATGCTGCGCCTGTGGCGCGCCGAGCATCAGACCGGATAACAAGACCAATAAAGCCAGCGTTTGAATTGTCTTCAATACAACCCCCTGTTAGAGAACCGATTCATCCCAGTTTTCCAGCGCGACCTTGATGTGGGCCATAAACTGGTCAGCGAGGGCGCCGTCAAGAACGCGATGGTCGAACGAAAGCGAGAGATACACCATCGGCCGTATGGCAATGGCGTCATTGCGGACCACGGGCCTTTTCTCGACGGCTCCTACTCCCATTATGGCCACCTGGGGCTGGTGAATGATCGGAGTTCCGAGAAGGCTGCCGAATATCCCCGGATTAGTTATGGTAAAGGTTCCTTCTTGGACGTCGTCAACGCTTAAACGCTTGCTGCGTGCGCGATCGGCGAGATCGCGCAACGCACGAGCGATACCGAGAAAATTCTTCTCGTCCGCGCGTTTGATAACAGGAACAATGAGGCCGGTTTCGAGAGCGACCGCGACGCCGATATTGATGTCCCGCTTATAGATAATGTTCTCGCCGTCGAGCGATGAATTGACAATCGGGAATTGCTTGAGCGCCTGAACTGCGGCGCGCACGAAGAATGGAGTATAGGTGAGCTTGATGCCGTTTCGCCGCTCAAACTCCGCGCCGGCCTGAACGAGCGTCTCGGCCACGCGAGTCATTTCAACTTCGAAAAACGTGCTTACATGCGCGGAAATGCGCTTGCTTGTAACCATGCGCTCGGCAATCTGGCGGCGCATGGGAGTCATCGGGACCCGTTGAGTTGGGCCGGTAAAGGCGGCGGGCGCGCCGGCTGAGGAAGGCGGAACAGGCAGCGAAGGCGCCGTGCCTTCAGGAGCGGGACGTTCAGCCTTCGCGCTGGCAAGATAAGCTTCGATATCGTTCTTGCTAATGCGCCCTGCCTCGCCCGTCCCCTGAACTCGCGTCAGGTCGATTTGATGCTCTTTTGCCAGCCGACGCACGAGCGGGGAAGAACGAATTCTACGCGCCGCCTCGGCAGTTGGGGGTGCTTCGGGGACGGCCGGTTTGGACACGACGGGCTGCGCCGGCCCAGCAACCGAGGCGCCAGCGCCTTCGTCAGGCGCTTCACCGTCGATCTCCGCGAGGACGGTGTTCACTTCCACCGTTTCGTTTTCTTTGACGAGAATCCGGCTTAGAGTTCCGCCGGCCGGCGAAGGAATTTCCGCGTCCACCTTGTCCGTCGAAATCTCGAGCAGTGGCTCATCACGCTCGACACGTTCGCCAACTTTCTTGATCCATCGCACAATGGTCCCTTCGGCCACGCTTTCACCCATCTGAGGCATGATCACTTTGGCTGCCATGCTGATTTCCCTTCAGGGTCACAGGTCGAAAGTCGACGGTCGAGAACGGACGCCAAACCTGCGCGCGTCACTTACGCCGCCGGCCTTCGACTTGCGACTCATTCACGGCTGTTTGCCGCCTGCTAATAGGACGCGAGTTTCCTCGCCGCTTCGGCCAGCTTTCGGGCGTTGGGCAAGAAATGATCTTCGAGCGGCGGGGAAAACGGCACGGGTGTATCGGGTGCAGTGACGCGAACGATGGGTCCGTCGAGGTCATCGAACGCTTTCTCCGCGATCACCGCTGCCAACTCGCCCGCCATGCCACCGATTCGAGTATCTTCGTGGAGCAGAATGACCTTGCTGCACTTGCGCACGCTCGCCAGGATCGCTTCTTCATCGTAAGGCAGAAGCGAACGAAGGTCCAGAACTTCGAGTGAGATGCCCTCCTTTTCAAGCTGGGCGGCAGCCTCCAAAGCCGTCCACACCATGGCGCCATAGGTAATGACGGCGATATCCGTTCCCTCCCGGCGCAGAATCGCCTGGCCGATCGGAACCACGTAGTCTTCCAATGGAACTTCGTCCTTCACCCTGCGGTATAGATATTTGTGCTCGTAAAAGATGACGGGATTATCGTCACGAATTGCGGCCTTGATCAATCCTTTGGCATCATAGGCCGTAGACGGCACAACCACCTTAAGGCCCGGCGTATGCACGAACCACATTTCATTCGATTGTGAATGATACGGCCCGCCGTGGACGCCGGCTCCCGATGGGCCGCGGATGACCATGGGAACTTTGGCGCCCCACCGGTAATGAATCTTTGCAGCCATATTGACGATCTGGTCGAAGGCGCAAGCGATGAAGTCCATGAATTGCATTTCCACCACCGGGCGCATTCCCACGAGCGCCGCGCCCACGGCTGCTCCGACGATGGCCGACTCCGAGATGGGCGTATCAATGACGCGTTCGGCACCGAATTTTTCCAACATGCCTTCCGTGACTTTGAATGCGCCGCCGTAAACGCCAATGTCTTCGCCCAAGAGGAAGACCGAGGAGTCTCGCTCCATTTCTTCGCCGATGCCCTGGCGGATCGCTTCGAGGTGTGTGAGGATCGGCATGGATGCTCGACGAGCGTGAAGGTCGAAAAGTCAAACGTCGAAGGCCTGAGACCGCGTTTGGCCCCACCAACAATCGGGACCGCAATAAACGCCTTCGTTCGCTGACTCACCGTCAGGCAACGGGCGGGCCTCGGCGCGGGCTACTGCTTCATCCACTTCTTTTCGAACGGATTCGTGCAACGTGGCGAGCGCTTCCGGCGTCATCAGGCGCCGCTGCAGCAAATCACTCTGAAGGCGCGTGATGGGATCTTTGTCTTCCCATTCTTTGAAAAGCGCTGCGGGAACGTATTCCGCGGCGTCGTGAGCCGAATGGCCCGTCATGCGAAACGTTTTGCATTCGACAAACGACGGCCCTTCACCTTTTCGGGCGCGCTCAATGGCGCGTTGATGGGCGCTGTAAACGGCATAGACATCGTTTCCATCCACGCTTTCCCCCGGCATCCCGTAAGCCGGTCCGCGGCGCCAAAGGTCTTTCACGGCGTACTGCTTTTGCACGGGCGTGGAGTAAGCGTAGCCGTTGTTGTTGCAGATGAAGATTACGGGGAGCTTCATCACGGCTGCAAAGTTCATAGCCTCGTGAACGTCGCCCCGGCTGGTTGCGCCTTCGCCAAAGTAAACCAGCGCGACATTTCGCTTGCCTCGCAGCTTGAATTGAAGCGCCAGACCGCACGCCACAGGGCAGGTATCGCCCAAGGGCGAAACGATCGGAATGATGCCCTTATTGAGATCTCCAAAGTGGAGTGTGTTGTCCCTCCCTCGCGAAGGCGCATCGGCGCGGCCCATCCAGTTGAGCAGCACACGTTCCAATGGAATGCCCCGAGCGAGGTAAGCGGAAAGATCCCGATGACTGGGAAGGACAAAATCGCCTTCGACGAGTTGAATGGCCGAAGCCACTCCGATCGCCTCCTGACCACGGCCGACGTAGACGCCTCCCACGATTTTTCCCTGGCGGTAAAGCACGCGCTCGATGCGAACCTCGACTTCTCGCGTCAATTTGAGCAGATAGAGCATTCGCAGAAGCGTGTCTGCGGCGGGCAGTGGGCGGGCCCGGCTGACATCGTGGGATCGGGCGAGCGGCGCCCCGGATCGTGAGCCTTCTCCTCCACCGCTTCGATCATGCCTGGATGTGCGTGCGGGCCTGATCGTTTTGTGCTTCACGCCCATACCAGTTGCGCCGCCTCTTCTGGAGATGGAAGCGGGCTTGACTCGGCAAAATCCAAGTCCTCATGAATCGTTGCTTCCACCCGGTCCTGGATGGCAGCTTTCTCTTTCGGGGTCATCAGCTTGTTTTCAATGAGGCTTCGTTCGAAGCAGAGTATGGGATCTTTTTTGCGCCATGCTTCAAGCAATTCGCGCGGCACGTAAGTGGCGGGATCGTGTTCCGCATGCCCCTTCATCCGCATAGTTTTGGCTTCAATGAGTGAGGGCCCATCGCCTTGGCGTGCCCGGCGGGCAGCTTCCACAGTGGCCTCATACACGGCGACAACATCATTGCCATCCACAATCGCACCCGGCAGGCCGTACGCCTCCGCCCTCTTCGCAATATCGGAAGTGGCCATTTGCCTGGAGACCGGAGTTGAGTATGCCCAGCCGTTGTTTTCAGCGATCACGATAAGCGGAAGTTTTTGGACCGCGGCAAAATTCATTCCTTCATGGAACGGCGTTGTGCTGATAGCGCCGTCGCCCACGTACGTGAGTGTCACGCGACTTTCGGCGCGCAGTTTCGATGCCAGTGCAACCCCTGCGAGCACAGGAACCAATTCGCCCAGCATGCTGATTGGAGCGATGACGCCCCGGGTGACGTCTCCGAAGTGGGTATTGGCGTCCCGGCCGTTGGTCGGGCCGTCTCTCCGCGCCATGTATTGAAGGAAAAAGTCGCGCGGCCGATAGCCGCGAACCAGCATCGCTCCCGAGTCGCGAATCATCGGGCCGAGGACGTCGTGCGGCTCGAGGGCGTACGCAGTGCCCACGGCAATCGCCTCTTGTCCCAATGAAGAGTAAACACCACCCACCACCTTGCCCTGCCGGTAAAGATGCGTGAGTTGCCCTTCGACGCGCCGCGTCAGCAACATGTAATAGTAAAGCCGGTGCATGTCGGCGCGGGAGAGTTTTCCGGGTCTTCTCGGCATAAGCGGGTGTCAGCCGTCGGAAATCAATTCAAAACCTAACACTCTCATCGGAGCAAATCAACGGCTCAGGGCGTTTGCAGCTTTTATCATCCGAACCCGCCGCTCAGAAACGCGCTCTACCACAACAACCGCGACGGAACGTTCGATGATGCGGCCGTCTCCGGTGGTATCGGCTCGATCACGATATTGCTCACGGGCATAGGCGTGAAGTTTTTCGACTACGACAACGACGGAAATCTCGATCTTCTCTCGGCCGACGGGCATCCTGAGCCGAACGTTGCAATTGACCGTTACATCACGATTGTTGAAGGTGATGGGGGGTGGAAATGAGGGCTTCGTCTGCCATTGCTTCAACGGGCTCTGGAGCGCCGTGGATGGGTAAACGGATGACGAACGTCGTTCCGCGTCCGACCTCCGAGTTAAAGGTGACGGTGCCGCCGTGTTTTTCAACGACGATGGAGCGAACGATCGTCAGGCCCTGACCGGTTCCGTGGCCAACTTCTTTCGTAGTGAAGAAGGGCTCGAAGATCTTGTCGCGAATCTCGGGCGGGATGCCGCCTCCGGTGTCCGTAATGGCGATACGAACGAACTTACTTTCCGCGCGCGTTTCCACGCGAATCTTGCCCCTTTTGCCCGCCCCTTGAGCCACGTCGCCAATCGCGTGCGCCGCGTTTACCAGGATGTTCAGCAGCACCTGATTGATGTCTCCTACGTGACACAAAACCGGAGGTAAATCTCCCAGGTCTGTCTCGACATCTGCGACATACTTCAGCTCGTTCCTAGCCACGGTCAGCGTGTTCTGGATGGCTTTGTTCAGGTCCGCGGCAACTTTTTCGTGACGGTCGGGATGCGCGAATTCCTTCATCGCCCGAACGATCGTAGCGACGCGCTCCACACCTTCGAGCGATTGGCGAATAGCTTGCGGGATTTCCGTCGTCAGGTAGTCAAGCTCCGCAGCTTGTTCGGACCGCGAGACCTCTTCTACCAGTGTCTTGTCGATATTTCCGTTCGCTGCAGCCCTGTTTAATTTGCGGTACAGGGCGATGACTTCGTTCAAGGATGCAAATCCGTCCTGCAGAAACCGCGTGTTATCTCCAATAAACTGAATGGGCGTATTGAGCTCGTGCGCGATCCCCGCCGCCAGGCCGCCGACGGCTTCGAGTTTTTGGGCGTGGCGCAGCTCCACTTCCGCTCTCTCCCGCTCCGTCACGTCCTCCGCTACGATCAGGACCGCCGGACGACCGCCAAAATCGAAGGCGTGGGACTCGATTTCGACGGTGATCTCGCGACCGTCCTTAGTCAGGTGTTTCCATCTCGCCCGCGGTCCTTGACTCGATCCCAACCCCTCCAGCTCTGCCGTCAGGCGGGCCGCCTCCTCTGCGCTTCTGATATCCGTGATCTCCATCCCCAGGAATTCTTCCCGGGTATAGCCGTAATGCCGGATGGCGGCGTCGTTCACTTCGATAAACTTGAGCGTCTCGCGGTCGAAGACCCAAACCGGCGTCGGAATGGCAGCGAAGAGGATTCGGAATGACTCCTCACTCCGTCTGAGAGCGTCTTCGGCGAGCTTTCGTTTTGTAATATCACGGGAGACACCAAGCGTGCCCGCGATTTTTCCGTCTGAATCAAAGAGAGGGGCTTTGGTGGTGGAAAGCCAGTGGGGGGATCGGTTGGGCAAACCGGCCAGCTCGGTTTTGTCAATGAGCGCCACGCCGGACAGCACGATCGCCTGCTCGTCGGCAAACTTGGCATGCGCAAGCTCGGGCGTGACAAATTCAAAATCTGACTTACCAATCGCCTCTTCAGGGCTGGCGAGTCCCAGAAAGGCAGCTTGAGCGATATTGACGCGCGTGAAGCGGCTGTTCCGGTCCTTGAAATAAATCAAGTCCGGTATTGTATCCATGAGGCAATTCATCAGATAACGCTCGTGGTTTAGTTCAGCTACCCGCTCTGAGAGCGTTGCCTGCAATCGCAACGTTCGTAAGCCGACGTCCACACGCGAGTGAAGCTCGCGCGGATCGAACGGTTTCACGATGTAATCGTCCGCTCCCGCTTCCAAGCCTTTCGCCACGTCATTGCCTTCCGATCGAGCGGTCACCAGAATGAGGTAAGCAGGACGATGCTGTTCCTTTTCGCGAAGCCGGCGTGCGATTTCCAGGCCATCCAGCCCGGGCATCATCCAGTCCACAATCGCCAGGACTGGCTCGCTGCTTGCTTCCAGGGCGCGCCACGCCACAGCGCCATCGCTTACCACCTCGGCCTCGTAGCCCCATTTCTTCAACAGGCTTCCGGTTTTGAGCCTCGCCAGAGGATCGTCATCGGCAACCAGGATTTTCATACGTGCGTCCTGATATGTATTATCGGCGCGTGGCCGCCTATCAGTAGCCCGGTGTTCCAAGTGATTGCACAACTCGTTCCAAAACCGGTATGCTTTGGGAGAGCTAATGCCATCGCCTTGTCCGAAATGTGGCGCGACGAAGACCGAGCCAGTACGCCGCGGACTCGCTTCCCGCCTGGTTGAATTGTTGGGGTACAAGTTGCGCAGTTGCTCGAGATGCCGGCGCTGGCGAGTGCTGTCGGCAAATGTTTTCCGGCCTCTCGACGCATTGCCGGGACGAGGTTACGGAAACCATAGCGCCGCTGAGCCTGTCCGGAAGAGTGCAGAGCTCGCTTGGGCGACGGAACCGTTTGATCCGGACGGGTTCACAGGCTGCCCGCGCTGCGGGAGCCGCGAGTTCGATCGCACCCGGCGGCGATGGCTGGAACGCAGCCTCGGGCGGCCGCATATGGCCCGCTGTCGCTCCTGCAGCAAGAGATTTCCTTATCCGCAAAACTAAGTTTGAACTCAGGCTAAGGTCATGACCAGCACGGCAGGCGAGTGGGGTGGGAAGGAGTTGTCAGCGCCCGAAAACACTCACTGGGGCGTGCTTTTGCTCGCACATGGAGCGCCGGAGCGGCTTGAAGAAATCCCCGAATTCCTCCTCAACGTTCGCGCTGGACGGAAGCTGCCGGATGCCAGCGTGCGTGAGATCGCTGCTCGTTATGCGCGCATTGGCGGCGGCTCTCCGCTGTTGCGCCTCACCACGCTGCAAGCAAAGGCGCTCGAGGCGCTCCTGAACGCCCAGCCCAACGGCGGCTCGCCGCCCCGCAACCGATCTTTCATTCCCGTTGCGATCGGGATGCGAAATTGGCAGCCATTTATTCCTGACGCCATCCACGAGCTTGCGGCGGCCGGCGTGGACAACATCGTCGCCATCTGCCTGGCTCCGCAGAATTCATCCACCAGCGTCGGACTCTACGCGACGCGCTTACGCGAAGCGATGGCGCGTTTCGCTCCACAAGCGTCAGTTACGTTGATCGAAAGTTGGCACGATCATCCAGGCCTGATCGCCGCATTCTGCGAGAAAGTTTCTCGAGCATTAATGGAAGCCGGGCGCGAGGCGCAAACCTCAGTTCCGGTTATCTTCACCGCCCACAGCGTTCCGAAAAGAACCATCGATGCCGGAGATCCCTACGAAGCGCAGGCTCGCCACACCGCGCAATTGGTGGCCGATGCCGCAAGGTTGAGCGAATGGAAGCTGGCCTACCAAAGCCAGGGTATGAGTCAGGAAGAATGGCTTGGCCCGACAGTTGAATCGGAGATCGATCGCCTGGGCGATGCCGGCCACCGTCACGTTTTGATCGCTCCCATCGGTTTTGTTTCCGACCACGTCGAGGTCCTTTATGATATTGACGTTGGGTTTAGCGAATACGCGGCCGGGAGGGGAATCAAGTTGTGGCGAACCGAGTCGCTGAACGATAGCCCGCTCTTCATTGAGGCGCTAGCCAGTCTGGTATGGGAAGCCCAGAGAGGACGGTGGACCTCATCAGCGGCTTACCAGCGGCTGCTCTCAGATTCTTGATTCGCGCTTTTGTGGAGTTGTCCAGGGCTGGGTTGGCACGGCTGTTCGGCCGCTTCTTGGTTAGCGCATCGAAAACTTGCGCTTGGCAACCATCCTCGCTTTCTGGTATTCGTATTAAATTGAGTTGCTCCCCGGTGAGACTCCGGGCTCACCCTGGATTTCTTGTTTAGTCTACAGGGCTCGATTGCAATCCTCTTTCGTGGAGAGAACGGAATGATCCAGGTACAGGACTTGACGAAGCGCTATGGCACAACGGTCGCCGTTTCCTCAGTGAGTTTTGAGGTTCGCAAAGGCGAGGTGCTTGGCTTTCTGGGACCTAACGGCGCCGGCAAGACCACCACCATGCGCGTCATCACGGGTTTCTTACCGCCCAGTTCGGGCAAAGTGACGGTGGCCGGCCACGATGTCGCTGAGCAGCCGCTGGAAGCAAAGAGGCATACGGGGTACCTGCCGGAGAATCCGCCGGTTTACACAGATATGCGCGTCGCCGAATACCTGGCCTTTGCGGGTCGCATCAAGGGCGTGCCGAGGCGAGAGTTGCGAAACCGTGTCCGGGAAGTGAGCGAAAAGTGCGCCATTGCCGATGTGCAGAGGCGCCAGATCGGCAAGCTGTCCAAGGGCTACCGGCAGCGGGTGGGGCTGGCGCAAGCGATGATTCACAACCCGGACGTTCTTGTGCTCGACGAACCCACGGCGGGCCTCGACCCCAAGCAGATTATCGAAACCCGCGAAATGATCCGAAGTCTCGCTGGGCAGCATACCGTCGTTCTGAGCACGCATATACTTCCGGAGGTTGCAAAGACTTGCGATCGCGTTGTGGTGATTAATGCCGGCAACGTCGTTGCGGAGGGAACTCCCCAGGAACTGACGGAGCGGCTCCAAGGATTCGAAACCGTTTTGGTGACCGCTGAAGGGCCGGAAGGGGAAATCAAGGCGAAGCTGGAGCGGGTGGAGGGCGTTACCCTGGTGGATCAGCGCGATATTGCGAACGGACGGGTCACGTTTGAAGTGCACGCTGATAAGCAAAAGGACGTTCGCGGAGATTTGGCGCGGGCTGTTGTGGAGTCTCAGTGGAGGCTTCTCGAGCTCCGCACGAGCGGATTAAGCCTGGAAGACATCTTCCTGAAGCTGACCACGCGGGATGTGAGCGAGGAAGCGCCGGCCAATTAGACTCAAAAAGGAGCTGACATGCGAAACGTGCTCGCCCTGGCGGGCAAAGAACTGCGGGCCTATTTTCACTCACCGATTGCCTACGTCGTGCTGACCATTTATTCCGCCCTTTGCGGCTTCTTCTTTTACAGTTTTGTCGCAACTTACGTCATTCAGGTTTTTCGCATGATGGAAATGGGCGGCGGGGGCCCCTCGCCAAACATCAACGAATGGATCATTCGGACGCTTCTCGAAGGCATCTTGACGGTTGTGCTGCTGTTGCTGATTCCGCTGATTACGATGCGCCTTTTTGCCGAGGAAAAGCGATCGGGCACCATTGAATTGTTGCTGACTTCGCCCCTCACCGACATGCAAATCATTGGCGGCAAGTTCCTGGGGGCTCTGGGACTTTACATCATCCTGATGATCCTGACGTTCATCTATATCGCGCTGCTGTTCGTCTACGGCAACCCCAGCGGTCTTCCGCTCCTTGCCAACGCGCTGGGCTTGTTGCTTTTTGGCGCTGGCTTGCTGGCCTTGGGAATGTGGATTTCGAGCCTTACCAAAAACCAGATTATCGCCGCAGCAATTTCCTGGGGAGTTTTCCTGCTGCTCTTCGTGCTGAACTGGATCGAGTCCTATTCGAGCAGCACTCTCGGGCGTACGCTCTCCTACCTTTCTTTAACTACCCACTTCGACAACTTCGCGAAGGGCGTGATTGACCTGAAAGACGTGGTTTATTATCTTTCGGTGATTGTGATCGGCATTTTCCTCACCGCTCGCTCTCTCGAAGTTCTGAAAGGGAGGCCCTGATGACTCCCACTGAGCATCCCAAGCCGGCCCAGCCCCGACCGAGTGGCCGACGCGTGCTTCGCGGCGCCAATTTCACGGTTTATACGCTCGTCGTTCTCGCCATCGTTGTGTTGTGCAACTGGTTTGTGAATCGGAACGATCACCACCTGGATCTCACGCCGAACCACAGTTTCAGCCTTTCCCCGCAGTCGCTCAAGATTCTCCGGGGTTTGAAAGAGCCAGTCACGATCTACGTGTTCAACAACGCGAGCGGCTTTCAAAGCGAACGCGACTTAATGAACCTGTATTCGTCAGCGTCGCACGCTGTCAGCGTGAAGTACATTGATCCGGACCGCGATCCGGGCTTAGCGCGGCAATTCGGCGTGCGAAGCGAGGGCGACGTCTACGTCACCGAGGGCCGGCGGCATCTTAAAGCATCCGCGGCAACGGAAGAAGGCATCACGAATGCCCTGATTCGGATGCTCAAGGGACAGAAGGTCATCTATTTCGTCGAAGGACACGGAGAACGCAACACCGATGGATTGGGGCGTGAAGGATACTCTCAGTTCAAGCAAGCCCTTGATAACGAGGATAGCGCCGTCAAGACGCTGACGCTCGTGCAAAACCTGAAAATCCCGGCCGACTGCTCGATTCTGGCGATTGCCGGCCCTAAAACGGATTACTTGCCTCCGGAAATCGCTGCGATTAAGAAGTATCTCGATGGCGGCGGGCGCCTCTGGGTGTTTTTAGACCCGGGGGTGAATCTGCCAAATCTTGACGGATTGCTGAAGAATTACGGTGTGACGGTAAACAACGATCTCGTGATTGATGAGAACCCGGTGTCGCAGATCTTCGGTACGAGCCCAACCATGCCGATCATCATCAGTTATGGCGATAACCCGATCGTCCAGGCTCTTTCCCGCAGGATGACTCTTTTCCCGTTGTCGCGGTCGTTCCAGGTTGCGTCCAATGCGCCTCCTGGCGTCACGCTCGACTCGCTCTGCAACACCTCACAGGCCAGCTTCGGCGTGGCCAATTTCAACACGAACATGCGCGAAGTGTCCTATCGTCCTGGTGTGGATACCAAAGGGCCGCTGGTGGTGGCCGCGGCGGGGCAACTGACAGGAACCGGATCGGGACAAGGCGGCCGGTTCGTGGTGGTGGGAACGTCGCTCGTGGCAGCGAACGCGTATCTTGGCTTCCAGAGTAACCGGGATCTTGTTCTCAACATGGCAGAATGGCTCACGTCCAATGAGGGACTCATTTCCATTCGTCCAAAGCCTTCTCTCTTTCAGCATTTGAATTTGACCACGGCGCAGATGGGAGGTTTTCTCATTCGCGTGATGTTGATTCCCGTGTGCATCGTGATCATCGGAATTGTGGTGTGGTGGAGCAGGCGGTGAACCGAGGAACTATCAAAAGTCTGATTGCGATTGCCGTCCTGGCGGCCTTGTGGTTTGGCTTTCACGCATGGAACCAGCGCAAGACCCGTGAAGGATCTCTGAAAGCGGCCAAGAAAACGGAAACGGCCCTGTCCATCCCTTCGAGTAAAATCGATAACTTCACCGTAACCTCCAGTGACGGAAATAGCTTCACTTGCACCCGGCAGGGAAATACCTGGGCCATCGTGAAACCGTTGGACGCGCCGGCCGACCAGGGAAAGGTTTCGTCGTTCCTCGGCAATTTGACCTCAGCGTCAATCCAAAGCGTGGTCGCTTCGCATCCCACGGATCTCAACGATTTTGGCCTTGCGCCTCCGGTCGAAACCATTCAAGTTTCGGAGGGCTCCAACGCTCCGGCGGTAAGTTTTTCGTTAGGCAATGAAACGCCCACCAGCTCCGGCATTTACGCGCAAGTTTCCAGTAACTCACGCGTCTTCACTTTGAGCGACGACCTCAAAACGTCGCTCGAAAAGAAAATGTTCGACCTCAGAGATACGCGCGCCGTCACCTTGGATACCAGCGAATTGCAGCGAATCCAGTCCACTGCGCCCAAGCAGAGTTACAGTCTCATCAAGAACCCCGAAGGCGTCTGGGAAGTTTCGCTTCCTCCCGATGTGCGCGCCGACCATTTCGGCGTGGAGAGCCTGGTGGACGATCTTCAATCGCTGAACATGAGCAGCATTGTTTCAGAGGAAAAGAAAAGCATGGATCAGTACGGATTCTCGCATCCCACGCTCACGCTGCAATTGGCGACGGCAAACGGATCGCAGACGCTGGTGATCGGAAAGAAAGCCCCGAGTAGCGGCTACTACGCCATGAACTCGGCTCTTACGCCCGTCTTTACTTTGGGGGAAGACTCAGTGAGCCAGTTCCAGAAAAACGCCAGCGATTTCCGCGATAAGAATCTTTTCTCGTGGGATATGTTCAATGTGAAGAAGTTTGACGTAACTTCTTCCAAAGGACACTTCGCCTTCGAGCACTCGAAGAACGAATGGCGCGAGACAACACCGATCGCTCGCAAGGTTTCGAGCGATGACGTCAGCGATTTTCTTTCCGCGTTGCGTGGCCTCACGGCCTCATCGTTCCCGCCAGCCACGCCGGGGCAGTTGGGCAATTTCGGCCTCGATCAGCCCTCCTACACATTCAAGGTAACTTACGGCTCCAACAACGCCATCGAAACGGTTGAAGTAGCTCAAAAGAACGGGCACGTCTACGCCGTCCGGACGACGGACGATCTGCCGAGTGAAGTTTCCGAATCGAACCTCACGTCGATCACCAACTCTTTTGACACGTTCTCTTCTCCAACCAAGCTTGCCAAGAAAAGCGAAGCCGCGACAAAATAGCCCATGAAGGCAACGTGGACCGTCCCATGATGCAGGGCAGGGCCGGCAGTTTGTTTGTGAGCGAGCCAGAAACGCCGCGAATCCGAAATTTGCGCTCCACGTTGATCCAGCGAGGTGCTTCATGAGCCATCCGCATCGATTTGAGACCCAGGCCGTGCACGCCGGAGAAGCGCCGTGTCCTGCCACCGGCGCGCTGGACACGCCCATCTATCAATCGACGACGTTCGTTTCGGCCGATTCTGACGAGATGGCGTCCGTTTATGGAGAAGAGAAATTCGGGTACATGTACACTCGATATGGCAATCCAACGCTGCGTGCTCTGGAGCTTAAGATGGCGGCGCTCGAGGGAGCCGAAGCGGCGTTGACCACAGCGTCCGGAATGGCCGCAATCTCTTCCGCCATTCTGGGCTTCATACAGCACGGCGATCACGTCGTGGCCTCGCGAGCGCTTTATGGCGCCGCGTACCATTTCCTGCATCAGATTCTTCCTCGTTTTGGCGCTTCCGCGACGTTCGTTGCCTCGACCAACGTCGAAGAGTTCGAAAAGGCTCTCCGACCCAACACTCGTTTGATTTATTTTGAGACGCCGACGAATCCGGTGCTTGAAATCGTCGATATTGCCGCTCTGGCCTCACTCGCGCGCTCGCGGCAAATTCCGCTGATGATGGATAACACTTTCGCCTCGCCGGCGCTGCAAAAGCCTATTTCCGAGGGCGTGCAGGTAGTGGTTCATTCGGCGACAAAATACCTTTGCGGACACGGCGACGCCCTGGGCGGAATCATCGCCGGCCCCGGGCAGTTTGTCGATTCACTCCGCCACAATCTGGTGCGGGACCTGGGTGGTGTTCTCAGCCCTTTCAACGCGTGGCTCATCCTGCGTGGCATCCATACCCTGCCGTTGCGCATGGCTGCGCAGTGTGAGAACGCGCGCCAAATCGCCAATTTCCTGCAGTCGCATCCGCGAGTCGATCACGTGAATTATCCCGGCCTGCCGTCGCATCCCGGGCACGAGACCGCAAGGAAACAGATGAAGGCGTTTGGTGCGATGATCAGCTTCGAAGTGCAGGGCGGTTACGAGACAGGCAAGAAAGTGATGGATCGTGTCAAAATCTTCGCGCGCGCCGCCAGCCTGGGCGACACTCGATCGCTCATCGTGCATTCCGCGTCCACCAGCCATCGTGCCGTGCCGCGCGAGCAGCGGCTGGCGATGGGCGTGAGCGAGGGGCTGGTGCGCCTGTCTGTTGGTGTTGAGGCTGTTGATGATTTGCTGGAGGACTTGGACCAGGCCCTCGCCTTCTGAGGGTCACTGAGCTTCAGCTTCCGCCGCCTCCAGCCAATCAGCGGAGCCTTCGGCCGCCTTCCCGGCAACAATTTGCCAGACCAGCGTTTCGAGAAGCAGCGCCGAGTCTTTCCAGGAAGATTTGATCGCCAGATCGGCCGAATGCGCGTGCCGGATGGCGAGGGCAAGCTCGTCGCGCGAATAGGCACGCGCTGCGCGTGGCGCAATCTCATAAGTGGAAAAAGGATTGCCAGCGCGTGACCATCCGTGGTATGGCTGAGCCGGCGCCGCAGCGCTCTTCAGCGCTTGCCGAAACAGGTCGCCGACGCACCAGAGGATCAGCGCTTCCGGCTCTTTTCCGGAAAGCAGCTCTCGCAGAATCATGAGCGCTTTGCTCAATTGGCGCTCAGCGAGCGCGGCAAGCAGCTTGCCGATTTCGTGCTCCTCTCGCACGGCGCTGATGAGATCGAGGTCCTGCTCTTCAATTCGCTTGGCCCCGCTGCGTGCGACCAGCAATTTCTCCATCTCCGTGCGCAGCCAGAGCAGATTCACGCCGGAGGCCTTCGCTTTTTGCGAATCTCGCATCACGGAGACGCTACCTTCGAAACGCGTGACGATTCGCTCCGCAAGTTCCGCGCTGATTTCCACCCCGGATTTCCTGAGTGTGTTGCGCAGCCAGGCGACGGCCTCTGTCCTGCCTAGTGGCTGCAGGTCCACCACTTCGGACCGTTTTTCGAGGCATTGGATCAGCCGCCGCCTGCGATCGGGACGACAGGCCGCAAAAAGTATCGTTGAGAAGCCCGGCGGACGCTTCAAGTAAGCGTCGAGCGCCTCGAAATCCTCGTCCGTGGCGTGGCCAAAGTCTTCGGGATCAGTCCAATAGACAAAGTTATGCCCGCCCAACATGGGCATTTGGTAGGCATTTTCCAGGTCGCGCGGAAGCTGGCCCGGCTTGAACTCGATTTCCGTAAAGCACCATTCGCGAGTGCCGGCAGGCAACGAAGCCACCACTGCCGCGCGGCATTCCCCGTGGAGATAGCGATCCGGTCCACAAAAAAAATACGCAGGCGCAGGCTTGCCTTTTTCGATGATGGCGTAGAATTCGTTAGGGCGCATCGAAGTGAGCGTCACGCTCCACGATAAGCCCGCTGGCTTCGAATGGCTCGAAGCTGCTCTGGCTCGAACCGGTTCCTGCCGGAGGTGCGACGATTTTAATGCTTTTGGCTTCCACCACGCCTGAGCTGTTCAATTCCCCTTCCACCTGAATGTAGACGCCTACTTTCAGGTCCTTTGCTGAGCCCGCTGACCCGTCCTTGCGCACAATCGGCGTTTGCGAGTTATAGCCTACATGGAAGATGATCTCGCCCTGCGTGTTAACTGTCAGCTTCCCGGGTGACGCCTCCGTGATATTCCCGGCAAGGTTGAAATTCGTGCCCTCTTGCGCCGGCGATTCAGCGGTCAGCCAGGTAGCAGGCTGACCGCCCGCGTAGGTCTTCAGCCCAGGCGTCGCGGGAGACACCACGCCCGCCAATGCCATAAAACCTATCGCAAAAACGAAAGCCTTTGTCCATCTCATGTTTTGCGCTCCGTCAGCCCCTGGCGCGATTGTAACTCAATCTTCGTCATCCGCCACGCCAATCTTCGACAGCCGATAGCGCAGTGCGTTGCGTGAGAGCCCCAGCAGGCGCGCCGCCTGGCTCTTATTACCGTCCGCGCGGCGCAACGCCTCACGGATGATTTCATCTTCGAATTGCTCGAGCGTCAATCCGGGAGGGGGAAAGGCCGCGGAGCCCTCGGCAGTTCGCCGTCCCGCAGATGGCAAAAAATCGAGATGAATATCCGCGGTATCGATCTCGTCTCCTGCGCTGAGCGCTACGGCCCGCTCGATAATGTTCTCCAACTCGCGGACGTTGCCCGGCCAATGGAACTCGATCAATGCTCGCATGGCCGCTTGGGTAATTCCCGTGACTGTTTTCCCGGATTCGCGGCTGAAACGGTCGATAAACGCCTTCACCAGATCGGGGATGTCTTCTTTATGTTCGCGCAGCGGAGGAATATCAATGGGCACCACATTGAGCCGGTAATAGAGATCCTCCCGAAACGTGCCCTGCTCGAGCGCGGCTCGCAGATCGCGATTGGTGGCCGCGATGAGGCGCACATCGACTTTGAGCGTTTTCGTGCCGCCGAGGCGCTCGAACTCGCGTTCCTGAAGCACCCGCAGCAATTTTACCTGGATGGAAGGAGGCACGTCGCCGATTTCGTCCAGAAATATCGATCCTTTGTCTGCCAGTTCAAACTTGCCGGGCTTGGCCGCCACGGCGCCCGTGAACGCACCTTTCTCGTAGCCGAAGAGTTCGCTTTCCAGGAGGTTTTCCGGGATGGCGGCGCAGTTGATCTTGACGAACGGTCCTGAGGCGCGGCGGGAGTGCTGATGAATGGCGCGCGCGATCAGGTCCTTGCCGGCCCCGCTTTCGCCGCCCAGCAGCACCGTGGAGTTGGTGGGCGCTACCCGCTCCACAACCGTCAGTACTTCCTGCATGCGCGCGCTGCGCGCCACAATGTTCTTGAACTCGTAACGCTTGCCGAGCGCTTCGCGTAAGTCGCGATTCTCTTCTTGCAGGCGGCGAACGTCCAGTTCGCGCTGAAGAATCAATTTCATTTCTTCAAGCGAAAACGGCTTGATCAGGTAATCGCTGGCGCCGGCTTTCATTGCCTGAACGGCGGTCTCGACGGTCCCGAACGCCGTCATCAGCACCACGGGCATCCGCGCATCCGCCCGCTTCACCGCTTGGAGGAACTCGAGTCCATTCATTCCGGGCAGTTTGAGGTCTGTAATCACCACGTCGATCCGATGCTGGCCAAAAAGCTTCAGGGCAGATTCGGCGTCCGCCGCTGCCTGAGTGGTGTAGCCCTCTTCGGCAAGGCTCAGTTCGAGCAGCCGCTGCATTTTCTTCTCATCTTCGACAATCAGAACGGTAGGCATGGCAACACCGGACTTAGGGAATTGGAGTTAGCAGGTCTATGGCAAGCCGGGCCGCTGGTTTCGGGACAGGCAAGCGCCAAGGGAAAGCCGCAATGCCACGGATACGCAACCCCTCAGAATTGGCCGCTCCTATCTCAGACCCAGGATCCAGTCCCTGTCCCGCCAGCCTCGAACTCCTGGACCGCAAAAGCTGCTCCTCCATCATTCGCCCGGCAAGAATACCCGGAAGCACGCGCCAGTCTCAGGCTTGGTTTCCAGGCGAATTCTTCCGCGATGATCGTCCACGATTCTCGAAACCATGGAAAGACCCAGCCCCATGCCAGACTTCTTGGTGGTAAAGAACGGATTGAAAATGTGCTCCTGATCCTCGGCGGGAATTCCCGACCCGGTATCTGAAACTTCGATTTCCACTCCGCCCCTCCCATCCGAAACCACAGGTTTCATTTTAACCCGGAGCGTACCACCCTCCGGCATGGCCTCGTACGCGTTCGAAAACAAGTTGGTGAACACGCGCTCGATCAGCTCGCTATCCACAAGCACGAGCGGCAAGTTAGGCGATTCCTGCCATTCCACCTGAACCTTCGCGTCGGACTGTTGCTCCTGAACGGATTTCAACGCAAGCTCGACAATCGGCCTGAGCGGTTGATGCTGCACTTTCGGCTGGAGCGGGCGGGCGAAGTCCAGGAAGCGCGCCACGAGCCGGTTCAGCCGCTCCACTTCGTTTGATATATATCCAGCCAACTCGGACGTGATGGGGTCCGCGGAATGCAGCTTCTGGTTCAGCATCTCCGCCGAGCCGCGAATGACGCCGAGCGGGTTCCGAATCTCATGCGCCAGCCCGGCCGAAAGTTGCCCCAACGCCGCCAGCCGCTCGGAGCGCCGGGCGTCCGCTTGCGCCTGCTCGAGCTGGCGGTTCGTTTCGAGTAACCTCGCGGCCAATTGCTCGCGCCGCCGCGCCTGATCCCGGCTTTCAATGACAAAGCGATTCACGATGATGCCGACGATAAAGAAGAACAGACAGCGCATCGCCAGGTCGGAAGCTCCGCCCGTCGAAAGGGTGTAATGCCGCAGAGCCGGAATGACGAAGGCGCAATAGCTCGCACAGGCCGCCAGTGTCCACAACAGCGTGCCGACAACGCCGTACAGGATCGCGGTGGAAACCACCGGCAAATAATAAATGGGATAGTAATCGCTGAAAATCATGCCGCTATGCCACACCAGAAGAGTGGAGAGCGCCATCTTCACCAGGATGCTCAGGAAATTCCTCCGGCGTGGCGAGAGCCGCCCCAAAATGTTGCCTTCAAAGATCTGAAACAACCCGATGCCTGCCAGGATCAACTGCTTGTGCCATTCGTAGAGAGGAGGAAGAATGGCGAGCAGGAACACGAACAGCAGCCACATCACATCAATACGCGTAATGGGCGTGCCTCGCCGCTCAGCCATGGGCGCGGAAGTTTCCTGTCCACAATGTACCATTACTCAAGGCGGGATGATTCGTATCTCAGTGCAACCGCCGGATCGGCCCCAGCGGCGGGCAGGGAGGTATCTTGCGAGGAGCGCTACGACAGCCAGGATTACGGAGGCGGCAACGAAAGCGAGCAGGTTGCTCGCTCTGACGCGACCGTTCCCTACGACATTTCCAAAACCAGCCCGATAGCGCCGGAAAGCCGCTTCCAGTTAGCCTCTTCCGCATCGAGGTACTTGCGCCCTGAAGCAGTCAGCGAATAATATTTGGCCCGGCGATTATGGTCGGACTCGCCCCACCTGGCCTTGATCCATCCGTTTTGCTCCAGGCGATGAAGCGCCGGGTAGAGCGCTCCTTGGTTCACTTGAAGCACTTCCTTGGACACTTGCCGGATGCGCTGGGCAATGCCCCAGCCATGCATGGGTTCTAGAGCGACGGCTTTCAGGATCAATAGGTCCAGCGTTCCCTGGATCAAATCGGTGGGTTTGCCCATCGTTGCTCTCCTCTCATTAATTGACAATTGATCCTACGCCTTCTCTTTGTCAATCGTCAAGGAGGGAACGATGAACGCTTCTCCTTGTTAAGCTCGTCCCGGCGATGATACGCTGCCTCTATCGGTTATGTCGAACTTTCAAGCCCCGGCGGGCGAACAGGACCGACGGCCAAACCGGCTGATCGGCGAGAAGAGTCCTTATCTGCTGCAGCACGCTTACAACCCCGTCGATTGGTATCCATGGTCTTCGGAGGCATTCGAGCTGGCCCAACTCAAGGATAAGCCGATTTTTCTTTCCATTGGCTATTCCACCTGCCACTGGTGCCACGTGATGGAGCACGAATCGTTTGAAGATCCGGAAGTGGCCGCCCTGATGAACGAAGCTTTCGTTTCCATCAAAGTCGACCGGGAAGAGCGGCCTGCCATCGATCAGGTCTACATGAAAGTATGCCAATTGGTCACAGGGAGTGGCGGATGGCCCTTGACCATTATCATGACACCGGGGCAAAAACCGTTCTTCGCCGCAACGTATATTCCCAAAGACGATCGCTTCGGGCGCCTCGGCATGCTGACCCTGATCCCGCGAATTCATCGTTTCTGGACGGAGCGGCGTGGCGAGATTGAGAAATCATCGCAGGAAATCGTCGAGGCGCTTCAACGGGCCTCCCGTGTGGTTCCGGGCGCGGCGCTGGACGAGCAGGCGCTGGATTCCACGTTTGAAGAATTGAGCGCGCAGTTCGATCCGCAAAATGGCGGCTTTGGCCGCGGCATGAAATTTCCGACACCGCATACGTTGCTCTTTCTCCTTCGCTACTCCAGGCGCCGCCGCAAGGAGGATGCGATGGAGATGGTGGGAAAGACGCTGGACGCCATGGGATGCGGAGGAATTTACGATCACGTCGGCTTCGGCTTCCATCGCTATGCGACGGACCCTCAATGGCACGTCCCGCACTTCGAAAAAATGCTTTACGATCAGGCGCTCCTGGCGCTGGCTTATGCTGAGGCTTTTCAAGCGACGCGGCGCGCCGGGTATGAGCGAACGGCGCGGGAAGTGCTCGAATATGTTTCGCGCGTCATGACCAGTCCTGAAGGCGGTTTTTACAGCGCTGAGGATGCGGATTCAGAGGGGGTAGAAGGCAAGTTTTATCTTTGGAGCGAGCGTGAAATTCGCGACCTTTTGACGCCGGACGAGGCTTCGCTGGTCATCCGCGCTTTCAGCGTCAGCGCCCGGGGCAACTTCGAAGAGAGCGAGATCGAGAACGCGAACATTCTGCACCTGGTCGCGGCGCAGGAAGAGGTGGCGTCCGCGCTCGGCGTCTCCGGGCGGGAATGGAAGGGGAAATGGGACCGTGCGCGCACCAAGCTCTTCGAGGCGCGCGAAAAGCGCGTTCATCCTTACAAGGACGATAAAATTCTCACGGATTGGAACGGCTTGATGCTTGCGGCTTTCGCTCGCGCGGCGCAAGTGTTCGATGCTCCGGAGTACGCGGCAACAGCCGGCCGTGCGGCGGAGTTTCTTCTGAGCGGCATGCGCTCCCCAACCGGAGGTCTTCTGCATCGCTATCGGGCTGGCGAAGCGGCCATCGAAGGCCATCTCGACGATTTTGTTTTCCTGATCTGGGGATTGATCGAGCTGTATGAGGCCACCTTCGATCCGCGATGGTTGGAAAGAGCGCTGGAGCTGAATGAGCGCGCCGTTCAGGATTTCTGGGATAGCGAACACGGCGGCTTTTATTTCACGCGCGAGAGCGGCGAAAGCGTTCTGGTGCGCTCGAAAGAATTTTACGATGGCGCAGTACCGTCGGGAAACTCGGTGGCCGTGCTCAATCTTTTGCGCCTGGCCCGGATGACGGGTCGAGCGGATTTGGAGGATAAGGCCGAGCGCACGGCGCGCGCGTTGGGCGCCGGGATGCGTGAATCCGCTGCAGCCCATACCTTCCTCATGAGCGCTCTGGATTTCGCCCTCGGGCCGTCGTTCGAAGTGGTGATTGCGGGAGAGCCAGGCGCGGAAGACACGCAGGCGCTCCTTCAGGCCGTCCGCTCCGTTTATGTTCCCAACAAAGTGGTTTTGCTTCGCCCGGCTGAGGCGGATGGAAACCTGATCGCTCGCCTCGCTCCATTCGTTGGGTCCCATTCCGCGGTGAACGGAAAAGCGACAGCCTACGTTTGCCAGGACTTCCGATGCCAGCGTCCCACTTCTGCCGTTCGAGAGATGCTTTCCAATCTGGGTTGCAGTCAGGGCCATGCCTCCTGAAAATACAAACGATGCCCTCAATCACGCACTCGACGCCATTCGCCGCGCGGATTTTCCGGAAGCCATAGAAATCCTCGGCTCGCTGGTGGTGGAGGATGCGGGGAATGGCGAAGCGTGGCGGCAGCTTGGCGTCTGTTACCTGGAAACTCGCCAGCCCGATCTTGCGCTCGAAGCTCTCACTCGCGCGCTCGAAAACGGAACGCCGGACGCAACCACGCATTTCCTTTTGGGACACGCCTACGGTTCCACAGGACAACTGGAAGCTGCCGCCACTTGTTACCGGCGGGCTCTTGAAGCGGACCCACTTTATGCCACCGCTGAAGAGTTCCTGATTAAAACAGAGTCGTTGCTTGAAAGCCGGGACCGGTATCGCAACGGGCTCAAGCTACTTTATTCGCCTCAGCCGGCGGCTTCGGATTTGGACCGTGCATTGCGTGAGCTGGTAGAATCCGTCGCCATCTTTGAAGGCTCGCCCGCGCGCGATAACCTGCGCGAGTGTGCGCAAAAGATTCTGGAATGCCGCACGGACCGCGCCATCCCGATTGTCCCCAGTCCGGAGTTGGATCCGTGGATTCGCGCCTGCGAGCGCGGTTATTACTGCATTGCAGTGAAGAACTGGATCGGCGGGCGAGCCGCTTACGAGGAGGCGCTTTCCTACCGGTCCGGAGACGATTTCGTGCATCACGCCCTGGGCTTCTGCTTCGTTGCCCTCGATGAGGTTGGAGATGCGGTTCGGGCCTGGATGCGCGTCCTGGAGTTGAATTCCGGCTACGCGCTCACGGAATTCGGGCGCATTCAGCTCGATCGTGAGGAGCCCTGAAGAACCGCCGGCCTCATGCAAAGCCGACAAGGCGCCAGGAAGCGCAGGCTGGAATGTGCGATGCATTTCAAGCGTGCGGGCGTCTGGAAGTCTCGTTCTGCTCCAGGCGGCGCATTCTGTGATAGATTCTGTTCATGCCGCGCGCCCCGGACGCTCAACATCGCTTGCGGGAAATTTGCCGGATTGCGGCGCGCGTTTTCTACGAAAAGGGCTACAGCGGCGCTTCGATGCAGGAAATCGCCGAAGCCGTCGGGCTCACCAAGGCGGGGCTGTACCATCACATTGGCAGCAAAGACCGTCTGCTCTTTGAAATCATGAATTATGGAATGGACATTCTGCAGGAAAATGTCCTGGACAAGGTGGCCCACATCGAGGACCCGCGCGAAAAACTGACGGCGACGATCGCCGGCCACATTGACCTGGTGGTGCGGGCGCGCGATTTGGAGATAACGGTGATTCTCCACGAAAGCCGCTCGTTGGGCGGCGCTTTGCGCAGGCGGGTGAACGCTCGAAAAAAGCAATACATCGGTTTTCTCGAAAGCCTGATTGCCGAAGTTCAACGGCGATCTGCGAAGGCAAGCTTGATAACGCCTAAAATGGCGGCTTTCGCCCTGCTCGGCATGATCAACTGGCTGTATCAGTGGTACGACATTCGGGGACCGATCGCGGAAAGCGAGTTGATCCGGACCTACACCGATTTTTTCTTTCGAGGACTGCTGGGAGAAGGGTAGCCGGTTTCACAGGCTGCGGAAAAGCTCTTTCGGGAGTTGACGTAGCGCCGGCTTCCAGCCGGCAACTGGCTTCAATTCAACGGAGGCCGGCAAGATGCCGGCGCACCACTCGCCGCGTCGAGGTCACAAGTATGCCGCCCATTACCGTGGCGATACAAGGGGAGCGTGGTTCGTTCAGCGAAGAGGCTGCGCGAAAGTTGCTCGGGCGCAACTTCGAGGTGAGCCCCCGGGAGAATTTCGGCGCCATCTTTCAGGCAGTGGCGAAGGGCCAGTGCCGCTATTGTCTGGCTCCGATCGAAAATACCCTCGCCGGATCGGTTTACGAGAATTACGATCTGCTGCTTGAGCACAAGCTGCACATCGTGAGTGAAGTGAACCTTCGCATCGTGCATAACCTGATTGCTTTCTCCGGCGAAACCCTCCGCACCATCCGCAAGGTTTATTCTCATCCCGTGGCGCTTGCGCAATGCAGCAGGTTCTTCAAGCGAAACCCGAAGATCGAGAAAGTCCCGTTTTATGACACAGCCGGCAGCGTCAAAATGCTGGCGGAGAAGAAGATTCCCGGAGCCGCAGCCATTGCCAGCCACGTTGCCGCCCGCATTTACAGAGGCCGGATGCTCTCGAGCCATTTAGAGGATGACCCGAACAATTTCACGCGATTCCTCCTCCTTTCGCGCACGCCTGCCGCCGCAGGAAACAAAGTCTCCATCGTCTTTTCCACGCCGCACGTCCCGGGTGCGTTGTTCAAGTGTCTTGCCGTTTTTGCACTCCGCGATATCGACCTGACCAAGTTGGAATCCCGCCCGTTGCGGGGCCGCCCGTGGGAATATTTTTTTTACGTCGACTTCACAGGAAACGTCAAAGAAGCGAAATCCCGGAAGGCCCTCGATCATCTGGCCGAAGTGACGTCTTACCTGCGCGTGCTGGGATGTTACAAAAGCGGCGAGCGGCCTGTGGGCAGCCCGCGCTGATGGGCAGGCTCACCGTCCCTATCGCCAGGCTGGCATCAGGATCCCTTGCGGCGGGCTGAGTGGGCAGGAAATCCCCTTTTTCCACGCCAGTTGAGATGCGGAAGCTGCCGCAGTTGCCTTGTGGTACAATACCTCAAGGATTAACAAATATGTCCACCCGCGTTCTCGTCGCCGACGACGAGCCCATTACCCGCCAGTTATGTCTCGAGGTGCTGGAGGGTCTGGGTTATGCAACCCAGGTGGCAGAAACGTGTTCCCGGGCGCTTTCGGTGCTCGAGGAGGGTCGGGTTGACATTGTCGTCTCCGACGTGCAGATGCCGGACGGAAACGGCATCGATCTGCTCCGGACCATCAAGGAAAATCACCCGGGCGTGGACGTCCTGGTCATGACCGGTTACGGCACCATCTCGGAAGCCGTGGAAGCCGTAAAGCTTGGAGCCTACGATTACATCACCAAGCCTTTCAAGGTGGACGATTTCAGGCGGCTGGTCGAGCGGCTGGTGGAGCGGCAGCGCCTGACGGCGGAAAACCGTCTGCTGCGTGAAGAGGTGAAAACGCAAAGGGGGTTCGGCGAGTTTGTCGGCACCTCCGCGCCGATGCAGAAGGTCTACGAGCTCATTCTCAAAGTGTGCGATAAGCGCCACCCGGTGCTGATCCTGGGCGAAAGCGGCACGGGCAAGGAATTGGTGGCGCGCGCCATTCATAGTTATGGGTCTTTGCGCGAGAAATCTTTCGTTCCCGTCGATTGTGGCGCTCTTACGCCCAATCTCATCGAAAGCGAGCTCTTCGGGCACGTTCGAGGCGCGTTTACGGGCGCCTCCCAAGCCCGCGCGGGTTTACTCGCCGTGGCCGGGGGTGGGACGGTGCTGCTGGACGAAATCGGAGAGTTGCCGGTGGAACTGCAGTCGAAGCTCCTCCGCGCCTTGCAGGAACGCGAAGTGCGTCCTGTCGGCAGCAACGACGCCGTGCCGATGCAAGCGCGAACTCTCGCGGCAACGAACCGCGATCTGGAAGCAGCCATCGAGAAGGGGACATTTCGTGAGGATCTCTATTTCCGCCTCAATGTCGTATCCATCCAGTTGCCTCCTTTGCGCGAGCACAAGGGAGACATTCCCGGCCTCGTTCAGTATTTCATTTACCGCCTCGGCGGCGTGGAAGCGGGCATCACCGGTTTTTCGCGCGAGGCGCTTGACCGGATGATGAGCTATGCCTGGCCGGGAAACGTGCGTGAGCTGCAGAACTGCATTCAGCACGCCATCTCTCTGGGTACCGGGCCGTTCCTCCAACTGAAGGATCTGCCTGCCACTTTGCAAGGACATCTGAAATCCAAGTCACAGCCGGATGATCCGCACACGCTTGAGGATCTGGAACGCCGCGCCATCCTTAACGCACTCCAAAGTGCAGGCGGCGACCGGTTGGGAGCCGCGAAGCTTCTCGGAATCGGCAAGACGACGATCTACCGCAAGCTGAAAGAGTATGGACTGGACGACGTGGCAACGGCCGACCTTTTCCGAAAAACCCTGAGCTGATTCCTCCCATTTTTGACAAGGCCCGCAGCGTGTGTGAAGATTAGGCGCTTGGAGGTGCGCGTGCGTTCCGATCGACTCACTCGCTGGATCGTTGCAGCCATATTCGTGCTTCTCGTCATCGCGCCGTTGTTTTCCTCGGGCGTAAACGTGCTGGTCGACTGGCTATGGTTTGATGAGCTGGGATATCGCATGCTCTACGTCACCGTTCTGAAAACTGAAGTGGCGCTCAGCGGGTGGTTCGGCGTAGGATTCCTCGTCCTTGCCGCGCTGAATCTGCTGATCGTCGGAAGAATCTCCCACCGCGCCGGATATCAGGTCTTTTCGCAGATGATCGAGTTTCCCGCCCTCGATCGATTCACCACGCTCTTTCGCAGCGGGGTATGGCTGGTTGTTGTCCTGGTGAGCTACGTGGTAGGCGAATGGGCCTCGGGCCATTGGCTGGATTACCTCCTGGCGATACACCCGGCCTCCCTGCATGAGCGCGACCCGATTTTCGGCATTGGCGTGAGCTTCTACATGTTCCGCCTTCCGTTCATTTGGTTTCTTTACCATTTCGGATTGGCTCTGGTGGTGGTCGCCGTGTTGAGCGCGGCTTTTCTTTACTTCCTCGAAGGGGGCGTCTCAATCGGACCGCGCGGACTGGCAGTAGCGCCCGGGGCGCGCGCGCACTTAATGGTTCTCGGAGGGCTTGCTTTTCTGCTTTTTGCCTATCGCGCCCGGCTGGGAATGTACGGCTTGCTTTTCTCTAGCCGCGGGCTGGTTTATGGCGCAGGCTACACGGACGTTCACTCGGTGTTGCCGGCTCTATGGCTGATGCTGGTGGTGTGTGTCGTCACGGCGTTGGCGTTCTTTGCCGGAGCGTGGATGGGCAAACTGCGTCCGGTCATTTATTCGATTGTTGCGCTGATTGCGGTTGCATTCGTCGGCCTCGCCATCTACCCCGCTATCGTTCAGAAATACGTCGTCACCCCGAGCGAGCTCGAGAAGGAGCGCCCTTACATTGTCAACGCCATCAAGTTCACTCGCCAGGCTTACGAATTGGACCGGTTCGATGCCCGCCCTTTTCCCGCCATTCAGAATCTGACCTTGCAACAAGTCCGGGAAAACGATCCCACGGTGCGCAATGTGCGGGTGTGGGATCACCGCCCGCTGCTCTCCACATTCCAGCAGATTCAGGAAATCCGCACTTATTACGATTTTTTGCGCGTCTATAACGACCGCTATCAGATTGACGGCCACGAGCGGCAAGTGTGTCTTTCCGTACGCGCGCTGAATGTGAACAGTCTTCCGGACCCCAACTGGATCAATACGCACCTGATTTATACGCACGGCTACGGTATTTGCCTCACTCCGGTGAATGGATCCGCGCCGAACGGCCTGCCGACGCTTTTCATTAAGAACATTCCGCCCGTCTCAAGCCTTCCTTCGTTAAAGGTCACGCGGCCGGGGATCTACTACGGCCAGTTGCAAAACCGTTATTGCATTGTGGACACGAGCGCGAAGGAATTTGATTACCCCTCCGGCGCGGGAAATGTTTATAAGAGCTATTCCGGGAGCGGTGGCGTCCCCATTCACGGCTTTTGGCGCCGGGTCCTGTTCGCTCTGCGCTTTCAGGATGTGAACATCCTGCTCTCCGGTTACATCCAGCCGGCGAGCCGCATCATGATCTACAGGCGAATTCTGGAGCGAGCCAGCCGGCTCACCCCGTTCCTCTCTTACGACGACCATCCGTACCCCGTGATCTCGGACAATGGAGGGGTTTATTGGATTTTGGATGCGTATACCACCTCGAGCCAGTACCCCTACTCCGAGCCGACAGCGGACATGGGAAACTATATCCGTAATTCGGTTAAGGTTACCATCAATGCCTACAGCGGCCGGGTGCGATTCTACATTGCCGATCCCACCGATGTGCTGATTCAATCGTACGCCCGCATATTTCCCGGCGTCTTTCAGCCGCTGTCCGCAATGCCGGCGGACCTGTTCTCCCACATCCGCTACCCGAGAGATTTCTTTTCCATTCAGGCCAGCAAGTACGCTGTCTTCCACATGACGGACCCGCGCGTCTTTTACAGTAAAGAAGACGTTTGGCACTTTGCCAGCCAAACGGTGACCGGCGGAACGACGCCCATGACGCCTTATTACATGATCCAGAAACTGCCGGAAGTAGGGAAAAAAGAAGAGTTCGTCCTGATGGTTCCGTTCGTGCCGGTGGGCAAGAACAACATGATCTCCTGGATGGCGGCGCGCTGCGATCCGCCCAATTACGGGCACGTTCTGGTTTTTACGTTTCCAAAAGACAAGCTGATTTTCGGCCCGCAACAGATCGAATCGCGCATCGATCAGAACACGTCGATTTCCTCGCAGCTTACCCTGTGGAATCAGGTGGGGTCGAGGGTGATTCGCGGCAGCCTGCTCGTCATCCCGATGCAGGACGCCGTGCTCTACATCGAGCCGCTCTATCTGGCTGCGGAGGCCGGAGCGGCACTGCCCCAATTGAAACGCGTGATCGTGGCTTATGCGGATCACGTCGTGATGCGGCGAACGTTGGACGAAGCGCTGAGCGAGATTTTTGGCGGCCAGGCGGAGGAAGCGGCGGCCACTCCAGGCGCTCCACTGCTTCCACAGCGGCCACTCACAGCAACGCGGCCCATACCTTCCAAAGTGCAGTCTTTGATTCAGGAAGCGAACCAGCATTTCGAGCAGGCCCAGCAGGACCTGCGCCGTGGCGATTGGGCTGGCTACGGGCAGGAAATTCAGGCCCTCGGCCAGGTCTTGCAGCAGCTTCAACAACCCTAGCCGGCCGCAATAGCGTTCGCGTTGCAATGCGTCCCCGGGGTCGTGCTTCAGAAGCGTTTAACCCCGCGGCCTTCGATGGCTGTTAAGATCGGACTCTCTTTGCGTCATGTCCAGGAACCCGCGTGTGGTTGTGACGGGGATCGGAGCGGTCAGCCCGAACGGGATTGGGCGGGAGGCGTTCTGGTCCGCCACGCTGCAAGGCAAAAGCGGCGTGCGGCGAATTCAGTCCTTTGACGCTACGGAGCTGCCCGTCCGCATCGCGGGCGAAGTTGCGGAATTTGATGCGACGCGTTATATCGGCGAAAAAGATGCGGCTAACGTCAGCCGCGTCGTTCCGCTGGCGATTGCCGCTGCCACCGAGGCCATCGAAGACGCGCGCTTCGACCTCGCCAAAATGCCCCTCGATGAGCGCCGCCGGACGGCGGTCCTGCTCGGCTCCGGGGGTGGTGGCGAGGAATTCGTCCAGCGTCAGCTCGCGCTCTATCTTTCCGGCCATGTGAAGCAGTGCAGCGTCTATACCATCCCCTCGGCAACCATGGGCACGCTGGCGAGTGAGCTTTCCATGCGATTCGGCTTTCGCGGCTTCAGCCACGTCATCTCCACGGGCTGCACGTCTTCGACGGACGCGCTGGGCTACGCCGTGCAGAACATCCAGTGCGGCTACGCGGACACCGTGCTCTGTGGCGGCGCGGATGCTCCGCTCTCGTTCCTGATCGTTAAAGGTTTCACCATCATGCGGATCCTGACGGCTTCCTGGAACCACGCGCCGGAGCGGGCTTCCCGTCCATTCTCCGCGGATCGCGATGGATTCGTCCTGGGCGAAGGCGCCTGGATGTTCGTTCTTGAAACCTACGAGCGGGCCCGCGAGCGCGGCGCGTTCATTTACGCGGAGCTTACAGGTTACGGATCGACGTGCGAAGCGTTTCATCGCGTTCGGCTCGGGGAAGATGGTGAGGAGCCCGCGCGCGCCATTCAATTGGCGATGGAGCGAGCCGGGATCACACCGGACGAGATTGACTACGTCAACTTGCACGGCACTTCCACCGTGCTGAATGACCGCATTGAGACGCGCGCATTGAAGCTCGCGTTAGGCAGGCGCGCCTATCAGGTTCCTTGCTCGGCGCTCAAGTCCTTGATTGGCCATCCCCAAGGCGCCTGCGGCGCGGCCGGCCTGGCGGCCACGCTTCTCGCCATGCGAGACCGTTGCCTTCCGCCCACCATCAATCTCGATCTGCCGGACCCGGAATGCGATCTCGATTACGTACCGGGCCGTTGCCGGCCCGCGCAGATCGATCGCGCCGTGTGCAACTGCATCGCCTTTGGATCCAAAAACTCGGCGCTGGTCGTCTCGCGCGTTGAAGCGTAGTTCCTGTGACCCTATGCAGCGAGTCCCAACCCACGAACGGCTTGACGACGGGCTCGGCAGCAGCGCGGAAATTGCAGCTTGTTTTGACGATCTTTGGCGCATTAATCGCTGGCTGGGCGGCGTGTCCGGCAACATTCAGCTCATCAAGCGGTTCCTGATGCGAACCGGCGCTCGCCGGGCAAGCCTTTTGGACGTTGGCGCCGGTGATGGCCGGATGGCTCAGGAGCTTGCGCGGAAATCGCGCCAGCTTGGAGCCGAATTGAGTTTTGCAGTCCTCGATCGCCGCGTTTCCCACCTGCGAATGGGGCCGTCGCGCAACCGGGCTTCGGCGCTCGGGCCGGCGCGATGGCGCGTTGCGGCCGACGCCGAAAGCTTGCCATTTGCCGCAGGAAGCTTTGACGCAGTGATGTGCAATTTATTTCTTCATCATTTCTCGGGTTCTGCCGCTGCAACCTTGCTGGCCAACTTGCTGGTGATCGCGAGTGAGGCTGTGCTGATCAACGATCTGGAAAGAAAGAGGCTGTCGTATTGGTTCATCCGGCACGCGCCCTGGTTCGCTCAGAGCCCTATCACGCGGCACGATGGTCCCGCAAGCGTCCGCCAGGCCTATACCCGCGCGGAAATGGAATTGATGGCCTCCGCAACCGGCGCGGCGTCTTTTGACGTGTTCCCGCTGCCCTGCTACCGGTTAGGCGCCATTTTATGGAAGAGACGGACTTAGGAATCATTGGAGGCGGGCCGGCTGGAGCCATGGCGGCCATTGAAGCAGCGCGCCGCGGGCTGAAGGTGGACGTCTGGGAGCGGACGGCGATTGTGGGACGCAAGGTGTGTGGCGGCTTCCTCTCGCCTGAATCTCTGCCCTTATTCGAGGAACTTATTCCGGATGCGCTGCGCCGGGGCTCAAGGATCGCTCGCGCGGAATTTTATTCGCCCAGCGGCCGCTTGCGCAGCTTCAATCTGCCCGCGCCGGCCGTTGGGCTGTCACGCGTGGCGCTGGATGGGGCACTGTGGCGCGCGGCTTCCGAACGGGGCGCCAGGTGCCATGCGGCGCGAGCGATTATGGCGGTGAAGTATTTGGGGAATCGGGGTTGGGAGCTCTCGCCTGCCGGCGATGGCAATGTTCGCTGCAGAGCGGTTCTCGCCGCTTGTGGGCGGTGGTGGAAAATAGATGGCTTGCCCTCCCAGACCGCCGGACACCGCCGTGGCGCCCATGACTGGATGGGAGCGCAAGCCCACTTCGAGTCACTGCCCTCGAGTGACGCGGTCGAGCTTTATTTCTTTTCAGGGGGGTATTGTGGTCTCGCGCCGATCGAAGATGGCCTCTATAATGCCTGTTTCCTCGTTCATCGCAGCCTGGTGCGCGGGAGGCAAGCCAGGCTGGAAGATTTTCGTGAGTGGATCGGTGAGGCGTCGAGGCACGACGCATTAGCATGCCGGCTGCGAGGCGCCGTTCAGGTTTCGGCAACCGTTGCCACGGCGCCCGTACGACCGGCGCGAAAATCTTCCAACTTCTCCGGAGCTCTGGTTGCGGGTGATGCGGCAGGTTTTCTTGATCCGTTCACAGGAGACGGCATTTCGATTGCCGCCCATAGCGGCCGGCTGGCCGCCCGGGAAATCGCCCGGGGACTGGCTCGGCCGGAGTTCGGCGCCGGCCGGGAAGTAGCCCGCCGATACCGCCGCCTGCTGGCAGGGAGCGTGCGGCGCAGTCATTGGGCTGCTTGGCCGCTTCGCATGCTCGTGCGCGCTCCTGCAGAATTGCAGAATTGTGTGGCTGCGGCCTTGCCCGCGAGCGCGTCCGCTCTGCTCGTCGCCGGAACGCGCTGGCGGCCGGCCGGAGCTTGACCGGATGGGGAAAAACTCGGCGCCGCCGCAAAGCGCCGGCATCTTGCCGGCCTCCGTTGAATTGAAGGGAGTTGCCGGCTGGAAGCCGGCGCTACGTCAACTCCCGAAAGACTTTTTCCGCAGCCTGTTCAACCGCGTGCAAACGGTTGTGGTTTAGGTTAGACTCAGAGGTTTATTCATCCCGGGTGGCGAAGCGCAGGAAGGGGTGTGCGAGGCCCTGGAAGAGCGTGCCTCTGGAGGTAAAACCCACGGGCCAAACGCTTTCCATTCCCGCTTTGCGCCATCGGCGTTGAGGTGCCAGTGAGAGAAGAGGGTGTAACGTACTCTATCGAACAGCTTCAGAGACTGGAAGACAAACTTTCCAAAGTGGTGGAGATTTTCAAGCAGGCGCAGGCGCAGAATACGGCGCTTTCCCGCCAGATCGAAAAGATGCAGGCGGATTCCGCCCAGGCCGGGCAGCGCCACGACGCGCTGGAGCGCGAGGTACTGGCTTTGCGGCGGGAGCGCGAAGATGTGCGCCAGCGCCTCGAGAGGCTTCTGGAGCGTGTGGAAGAGTTGACAAAGCAGAATTCTGCGGGATAATAGCGGTGGGAAATCCGAGGGAGACGTCTTTATACCTGAAGCATCCTGAAGCGACGGGGACGAATTTGCGTGCCTCACCCGAAGAGGGAATCCGTGTTTCGATCTACGATCAGGAATACAGCATGCGAGGGCCGCTCGATCCTGGCTACTTGCGCATGCTGGCGCAGTACGTAGATCAGAAAATGCGCTCGGTAGCGGAAAGGACGCATACCGTAGATTCTCTGCGCACTGCTATTCTTACGGCTCTGAACCTCGCGGACGAATACCATCAGTTGCGCGCCCAGATGGACGCGGCTACCCAGCAAGTGGACCAGAAGGTTGGCGAATGTCACCTCGTCCTCGACCGCCTTCTGAGCATGTTGGACTGAACGAACCCGGCGCCGGCCTGCGCGCGCCTGGGGTTGACGTACGCTCTATCCGAGACGCACCGAGAGGAAATAACTACAGTGCCCGCCGCGGCGAGCGTCGCTCTGATCTTGGGAGCGCCGCACGATCGCTGATGCGTTTGCGTTCGAAGGGCCCGGTCATGTCGATTTGAGGAGGGGAATTGAATAGCCCGTTCAGGGTTTTGTTTATCGGCGATGTAGTCGGTCAACCTGGACGCCGGATCGTTAGGGCGAAATTGCCGGAATTGGTGGCGGAGCTTTCGCCGGACTTAGTGCTGGCCAACGGAGAGAACGCGGCGGGCGGCTTTGGCATCACGCCTCCGCTGGTTCATGAGCTTCTCGATCTGGGCATTGCGGTCCTGACTTCCGGAAACCATATCTGGGATAAAAGGGAAATCTTGCCTTTTCTCAGTCAGGGCGCTACTTCACGCCTGCTGCGTCCCGCGAATTATCCTTGCAAGGCGCCGGGACGGGGCGTCTACGTAGGTGAAACCGAATCGGGCGTTCCTTATGCCGTGCTGAACTTGCAGGGGCGGGTTTTCATGCCCGCTCTGGACTGCCCGTTTCAGACGGCGGACGCGCTGCTGGCGAAGATTCCGTCCGAAGTCAAAATTCGAATTGTCGACATGCACGCGGAGGCAACGTCGGAAAAGGTCGCCTTGGGTTGGTACCTGGACGGCCGGGTGACGGCGGTTCTGGGAACCCACACTCATGTGCCCACGGCCGATGCGACGGTGCTGGCCGGAGGAACCGCTTACGTCACCGACGTGGGGATGAGTGGACCGCGTGATTCGGTCATCGGCATGGAAAAGGAAGCGGTGGTCCGAAAGTTCCTCGATCAGTTGCCGGCGCGCTTTGAGGTGGCAACCGGAGACGTGCGATTGGCGGCGGTGCTCGTCGAGGCCAATCCGGAGGATGGTCGTGCTTTCTCCATCCGGAGAGTTGACCGCCGCTGAGTCGGGCCCCCGTGGTTCCGGCCGGTTGGAACGCACTGGCGTAAAGCCCGTTCGCGCCCCGGCAGAGTAGCTCGAAAGCAGGAAGGTCCTTATGACGACTTCGGAGAAAAGGCTTGGTGACCTTATCGACGATTATTGCCCTCGCTGCCGGCTCCTCCTGAATCACGCCGTCGCCAGCATGGTGGGCGAGGATGTCGTCAAGGTGATATGCCAGACTTGTTTTACCGAGCATGCCTACCGCCATGGTGAGGGAGGGAAGAAGAAAGTTCCGCCTCGCTCCACCCTATTCGATCAGGTTGTTGCCAGCGCTCCGCCTGCCGCCGTTCCGGACCCTCCTGCTGCGCCACCCAGGAAAAGAACGCAAACGCCTGCGCGATATATCTCTCGGCACCAGGGCAAACCACCGCGAGGTAAGCGTTAGCAGGTTCCCGGCGCTTTTCGGATGCTTGCCATTTTGGGCCCGCCTGCCGGCGGGCAGGCGTCGCGGAGAATCGCGGCATTTCAGGGCAGTGTCACGGTCTGGAATTTCCAGCAGCCTGGTGGATTTGTCCCATGCAATACCGGAAATTGAAGCATACGGAGCTCGAAGTTTCGCGTGTCTCGTTTGGCACCATGGCGTTCGGCTCGCAGGCCGATGAGGCCGTAGCCCGCCGCATGGTGGATTGCTGCCTCGACGCTGGAGTGAATTTCTTCGATACGGCGAATATGTACAACCAGGGCCGCGCCGAGGAGATCCTTGGCAAGGCTCTGGGCGAGCGGCGCAAGCGGGTGATCCTCGCCACGAAAGTGGGCGCGAAGATGGGCGACGGCGCGGCAGAACGCGGACTTTCCGCGCCTGCGATTTATAAGTCTATGGATGCCAGCCTCAAACGCCTCGCAACGGATTACGTGGATGTCTATTATCTGCACTGGCCGGATTATGAGACGCCGGTTGAAGAGACGCTGGAGGCGCTCGATTCGCTCGTCAAGGCCGGAAAAGTCCGGTATCCCGGCATCTCCAATTACGCGGCCTGGCAAGTGGCAGAGATTCATTCGATCGCAGCCCGATATGAGCTTTCGACGCCGTACATCTCCCAACCGATGTACAATCTGCTCGCTCGGGCCATCGAAGAAGACTACCTGGGGTTCGCTCGGAGATTCGGCGTGTCATTGATTGTGTATAACCCGCTCGCCGGAGGGTTGCTGACTGGCAAATACCGGGAGCGTCGCAAGCCCATTGCGGGGGGAAGATTCGATCAGAACGCGCTCTACCAGGCGCGCTACTGGCACGACGAATATTTTTCCGCAGTGGATCACCTTGCGGTCGTTGCGCGCGACGCACAGAAATCGCTCGTGGAGTTGTCGCTCCAATGGCTGCTCACGCAGCCCCAGGTGGATTCGGTCATTCTTGGGGCGTCGCGGCTGGAACAGCTTGAAGAGAACATCCGGGCAACGGAGAGCTCACCGCTCTCACCGGCCGTCCTCGCGCGCTGCGACGAAGTGTGGAGGCGGCTGCGCGGCGTCACGCCCAGGTACAATCGCTGAAACCGTCTGAGCCGGAGGGATTTGAAGAATATGGCGCATAAACCTGTCAAAATTGAACCGCCGGAAGGCAAGCTCGGTGTGCTGATTCCGGGCATGGGCGCGGTGGCAACCACATTTATGGCCGGAGTGGAAGCCGTTCGGCGCGGCTTGGCCTTGCCCATTGGCTCGCTGACACAGATGGGGACCATCCGGCTTGGCAAACGGACCGAAAAGCGCGCGCCGCTGATCAAAGATTTCGTGCCCCTGGCCGGCTTGAATGATTTGGTGTTTGCGGGCTGGGATGTGTTTCCCGATAACGCTTACGAAGCCGCCGTCAAGGCCGGCGTCCTTGAGTCCCGATTGCTCGAGGACGTTCGTGGAGTCCTCGATCAGATTCGCCCCATGCCCGCAGCGTTTGACCGAAAGTTCGTTAAGAACCTCCACGGACGCAACCTGAAAAAAGCAAAAACAAAAATGGAGCTGGCGGAGCAAATCATGGATGATATTCGCCAGTTCAAGCGCCGAACCGGAGTGGATCGCATGGTCATGGTCTGGTGCGGTTCAACCGAAGCCTTCATGCGCCCTGCGCCGGTCCATGCTTCGCTGGCTGCGTTTGAAAAAGGATTGCGGCAGAACCATCCGCAAATCGCTCCCAGCATGATTTATGCGTACGCGGCGCTCACGCTGGGCATTCCGTTTGCGAACGGAGCGCCCAACCTGACGGTGGATGCGCCCGCGCTCCTCGAGCTTGCGCGCCGCAAGCATCTTCCGGTTTGCGGGAAGGATTTCAAGACCGGCCAAACCCTCATCAAAACCATCATCGCGCCCGGGCTGAAAGCTCGCTTGATCGGGTTGCGTGGCTGGTTTTCCACCAACATTTTGGGAAATCGGGACGGTGAAGTCCTTGACGATCCCGCTTCTTTCCGGACGAAAGAGGAAAGCAAGCTGTCCGCTCTGGAATACATTCTGCAGCCGGACCTCTACCCCCAGCTCTACCGCGACCTCTACCACAAGGTGCGGATCAATTATTATCCTCCCCGCGGCGACAATAAAGAGGGTTGGGATAATCTGGATATCTTCGGCTGGCTTGGCTATCCCATGCAGATCAAGATTGATTTTCTGTGCCGCGATTCAATTCTCGCCGCTCCCATCGTCTTAGACCTTGTCTTGTTTCTTGACCTCGCGCAGCGATGCCCTGAGATGGCGCGCAAGGGCATTCAGGAATGGCTCTCGTTCTATTTCAAGAGCCCGATGTGCGCCCCTTCGCTTTATCCCGAGCACGATCTTTTCATTCAGCTCATGAAGCTGAAGAATACGCTCCGGCATCTGCGGGGAGAAGAGATGATCACGCACCTGGGACTGGAATATTACGACTGAGAAGCTGTGCCGCGATTGGATGAGAGGATAAAGAGTCTCACGCGAAGGCGCAAAGTCCCCAAGCTCCGCAAAATGAGCGAGAGACTTTCTACATTTGTTGAGGAGTGCCGCCCAGGCACGGTGCGGCTATGCTGCCCGACGTGCGGCCAGATTTGAGGAAAGCTTTGCCTTTCCGCAGGCGTTACTGCTTGTGATTCTTGCAGGCGAGGCTGCGCCTCGCCCGTGCAGTTTCCACCTTTCACACTCCGTTTCCCGGGCGCTCCGGCAGCCGTTTCGTACCCCGTATCAGTTGTTCATGTCGCTTCGCGACACCCACGAAGCGATGAAAGCGTTTGGGGTAGGGGCGGGTTTGAAACCCAGGGCTGTCCAAATTAGCTTCGGGCCAGCAAACCGCTTGTTGATTCTATTGAACAAACTTCGCCCCTGAAGGCTGGTTTGAAAACCAGGTTCCCCCGGCGGCGGAGGGGAACGGGTCGGCAGGGGCACGGAATTTTTCACGGTGCTGTCCAA
>JASHON010000150.1 GCA_030041095.1 Terriglobia bacterium | reverse complement strand
TGCAGGAATCGCTCACCCTGATCGGGATTGGCATAGCCATCGGCGTGCCCGCGGCGCTGGGGCTGATGCGCCTCGTCTCGAGTGAACTCTACGGGCTGAAACCGACGGACCCGCTGACCATCGCCGGAGCCACATCTTTGCTGGCCATAATCGCGCTCTTGGCCGGGTACATTCCCGCTCGGCGTGCGTCGAGGGTCGATCCAATAGTGGCCCTGCGGTATGAATGAGGTAGTGGGTTAGTCGCCAGGGCAGGCGTTCTTCCTCGGTTGGAGCTTTTGTCTTCTTACGGAGTGGGCTTTGTGACTGGGGTAGTGCGGACTTGTTGTTTAGGTCCGCGGCTTTTCGTGCTACGCCTCTTGAGGCGATGGCGATTTTGAGAGGAGCCATTTTCATGAGTCGTCTCCGAGCGTACTTCGTGCGGCTGGCGGGCGTATTCAGCAAACAACGGCGGGACCGCGACTTTGCCGAAGAGCTCGAAAGCAACCTGAGCATGCACATTGAGGACAATCTGCAGGCGGGGATGACGCCGGAGGAGGCTCGCCGCCAGGCGCTCATCAAGCTGGGCGGAATTGAGCACGCGAAGGAGCAATACCGGGATCGGCTTGGGGTTCCTGGCCTCGAGTCGGTCATCCAGGACCTGCGCTATGGCTTACGTCAGTTGCGGCGGAATCCGGGCTTCACGGCCATCGCGGTGGGAATACTGGCGCTTGGGATCGGAGCCAATGCGGCCATGTTTTCGGTGCTTGATGCGGTCCTTATCCGGCCTCTTCCCTACAAAGATCCCGACCGAATCATTTCGATTGACGCGACGGTTCCGCAAGGGTGGGAGAAGACGACCAAGACGATCAAGTCCGGTTCCACGTACGAACAAGGCCCAGTGAACCTAATCGGAACGGGTTGGGCGGAACGAATATCCGCAGCCGAAGTATCAAAAAACTTCTTTTCGGCTCTTGGAGTTCAGCCCAGCGAAGGCCGCACTTTCTTGCCGAGCGAAGAAAACCGCAGCGGCCCATCCGTGGCGATTCTCAGCGACGCCCTTTGGCGCAGCCGCTACAGTTCAGACCCGAGGTTGATTGGGAAAAACATCGAGATCAACGGGACGCTCTTTACGGTGATCGGCATCATGCCACCCTCGTTTCACTTTCCTGGAAAAACTCAACTCTGGGCACCGATGCCACTGAACTTCAGCCAGGAGCTTTTTGGCGGGAACGCGTTTTTTTGGAATTACGTCGGCCGCCTGAGGCCCGGAATTACGTTAGATCAGGCGCGCGCTGAGTTGACGGCAATTCTGCTCAAGGCATATCCCAAGATGGACCGAAGTCGAATACCGAGGCCCATTGTCGCTTCTCTGCGAAGCAGTTTGGTATTCGGCGAGCGCTCGCAGTTGTTTGTGCTCTTCGGAGCTGTCGGATTTGTTCTGCTGATCTCGTGCGCAGACGTGGCGAACCTTCTGCTTTCCCGCAACGCCGGAAGAGTTCGCGAATTGGCCGTTCGCACGGCGCTCGGCTCGAGCCGGGGCCGCCTCGTCCGGCAGCTTCTTACGGAGAGCCTCCTGCTCTCCCTCATAGGAGCAGCTCTCGGCTTGGTAGTGGCATGGTGGGTAATGCTGGCCGCGAGGCTACTCATTCCGGCGGGCGTCCTGCTGGTGGGTGAGATTCGGATGGACGGCTGGGTTCTTGCGTTTACGCTGCTGGCGTCGCTGCTGACCGGAACCATCTCGGGGATTCTTCCGGCGCTCAGTTCGCGCCGGATCGCGGTTCCCGAGTCGCTGAAAGGAGCGGAAGGAGATACACAGGCAGCTTTCGGCCTGGGGCATCTGCGAATCCTTCGCACAACGCTTGGGGTGGCCGAGGTCGCGCTTGCGCTGACCCTGCTGACCGGCGCCGGTTTGCTCGTCAAGAGTTTCGCGCGCCTGCTGGAAGTGAATCCTGGATTTCGCAGCGGTCACCTTCTCACGGCTAGGGTGTTCCTTCCCGCGCGCAGCCCGGTAGCTCAGACGGGAGCGAACCCATGCGGCGGTAACAACACGCCGGACTCACGAAAATTCTCTCAGCCGGGGAAGGAGCCTGGCTCAACCGAGCCGGCAGGAGGGACGGGAGCGGCATCGCGTGCGGGCTGTAGTTCCCAACACACTTTGAGCGCCGCTGCCCAGCAGGAGGATGAGACGACTGTCCGCAGAACTTATTTTCAGCAAATGCTTGCTCGGACAAAGGCGTTGCCGGGCGTGCGAGACGCGGCTTTTATAAACATCCTGCCATTCGGAAATGCCGCCTTTGCCGGCTTCCCCATCCGCATTGCCGGAAAGCCCAAGCGCAGCCTTCCGCCTTTTGAAGTGTACGTGGCAGTAAGTCCGGATTACTTCCGAACGATGGATATTCCCCTTCTCTCGGGGCGCTTTTTCACTGACGCAGACGGGCCAGGCGCGTCGAATGTCGCAATTATTAATCAGACGATGGCGCGACTCTGCTGGCCGGGGACGAATCCGATAGGAAAGCTTTTCACGTCGCCGTTAGCGAACGGTAAGTCCGTTCAGGTGGTGGGCGTAGTGGGCGACGTCCGTGATTTCGGCCTGGATTCCGAACCCTTTCCCGAGATGTACTTTTCTATCTACCAGCAGGTACAGGACGCTGCTTACCTGGTGATGCGAACGGCCCAGCGCCCCGCGACGCTCGTGCCTGCCGTTCGGGCTGTAGCCAGCTCCGTTGGCCAGCTTTACCCGCTCTCCTCGTTCGACACCATGAAAGAGCTGATCTCTCGCTCTAGCGCGCAGCCGCGCTTTCGCACCGCGCTTCTCGGCATGTTCGCCGCGCTGGCGCTGCTGCTGGCAACGGCCGGGATTTACGGCGTGATCTCCTATTCGACGGCTCAGCGGAGACACGAATTTGCCGTTCGCATTGCGTTGGGTGCTCAACGAAGGGACGTGACGCGGCTGGTTGTCCGCCAGGGCCTTTGCATGACGCTGGTCGGAATGGGCCTTGGCATCCTTGGGGCGTTGGGGCTGGGGCGGTTGCTCGCGCACGAACTTTTCGCAGTGAAGCCCACCGACCCGGAAACATTTGTCGTCGTCGCACTGCTTATGGCGGGCGCGGCTCTCCTGGCGTGCTATCTTCCCGCCCGCCGCGCCACGCAGGTTGATCCGATCGGCGCGCTGAAATACGAATGATGGGCAGAATTCGGAGAGAGGGGGAAACGCGAACTTGTTGTTTAAGTCCGCGGCTTTTGTCGCGATGCCGCCCCAAAAGCCATAGCCACGGCACAGGGTTTGTGCCGTGGGCTTTTGTGTGGAGGTGGTAGCCACGGCGAGCGTACTGTTTCGCCGTGGGCATTTGCCCCGTGAAGGAGTGGTTGCCATGAGTCCTTTCCGAGCGTTCTTCATCCGCTTAGCGGGCGTGTTCAGCAAACAGCGGCGAGACCGCGACTTTGCCGAAGAGCTCGAAAGCCACCTGCGCATGCACATTGACGACAATCTGAAAGCGGGGATGACGCCGGAGGAGTCTCGCCGCCAGGCACTCATCAAGCTGGGCGGCATCGAGCAAGCGAAGGAAAGATATCGCGACCGGCTTGGCCTTCCTGGCCTTGAGTCGGTCATCCAGGACGTACGCTACGGCCTGCGTCAATTGCGGCGCAGTCCGGGTTTCACCGCCGTCGCCGTCATCACGCTCGCAATTGGCATCGGCGCCACTACGGCAATTTTCAGCGTTGTGAATGGCGTGCTGCTCAACCCACTGCCTTATCCTCACGCTGAACGGCTGGCCAATATCTGGCTGCACTCTCCCGGCATTGGTATCTTCCGCGACTGGCCCTCGCCCGGCGAATTCGTAGATCTCAAGAACGAAAACCATTCCTTCGAGGAGATGGCCATCGCACAGCTCCGCCCGTTGACGCTTACCGGTCGCGGACAGCCTGAGCGGGTCGGTGTTATCAAGACGTCTTCAAGTCTGCTCCATATGCTCGGCGCCAAACCACTTCTGGGCCGTCTGCTGCTTCCCCAAGAAGATAAGCCCGGCAAGCCGCCGGTCGCCGTTCTCACCTACCGATTCTGGCGGCGAGGGTTCGATTCCAGCCCCAGAATCGTGGGCCAAGGCATCACGCTCGATGGAAAGCCTTTTACCGTCGTCGGCGTGCTGAACCCGCGCTTCTATCTGAACGCAGAAGTGATGCCTGCCGAAATGCCCATGAACAAGCTGGACGTAATAGTCCCGCTGCCACTGGGCGCGAATGCCGAGCAAAACCGCGGCGACGAGAACTACAACGTGATGGTGCGGCTGAAGCGCGGCGTTTCTCTGTCAGAAGCGCAAGCAGACGTCGACGTCATTGCTGCGCGCATCCGCAAGAAGGACCGGCGCGATCGAACGTTCGGAATGAGCGTTGTCAGCCTGCAAAAGCAAATTGTGGGCAATCTGCGCCGTGCTTTGCTCATTGTCTTGGGCTCCGTGATCGTAGTGATGCTGATTGCTTGCACCAACGTCGCCAACCTGCTGCTGACCCGCGCCACGGGACGTGAGCGGGAATTCGCCATCCGCACGGCTTTGGGCGCGAGCGCGTGGCGCACGGTAAGGCAGTTGCTCACGGAGAGCGTGCTGCTGGGAGTCGTGGGCGGGGCCGCAGGCTTGTTGATTGCGAAGGGGGCCCTCAATCTCGTGCGCTCCATCAATCCAGGCAACATCCCCAGGCTGGAGGATATTCGGATCAGCGGCGCCGTCCTTGCCTTCACGTTCGGAATTTCATTGCTGACCGGCATTCTGTTTGGCCTGGCGCCCTCATGGCATGCACTGATGAACGATCCGAACACCTCGCTCAAATCCGGCGCCGCGGGACGGAGCTGCACCGGCTTGGGTCTTATGCGAAACCGGCTGCGCGGCCTTCTCGTGATCGCGGAGCTGGCGCTCTCACTCGTGCTACTCGTCGGCGCGGGGCTGCTCTTCCGAAGTTTTGCGCGTCTTCAAAACGTCCCTCCAGGGTTCAGTACAAACCATATTCTTTCAATGCAAGTCGCGGCCATCGGCCCCAATTACAGTAAGGTCGGGCCGGTGCTCCGTTTCTACCGTCAGGTCGATGACCGCGTGGCTCATCTACCCGGCGTGAAGGCCGAAGGGCTTGTTTCGGCCCTGCCGCTCAGTGGAGAGGTCGGTTGGGGCAGAATCCACGTTGAAGGATACACGCCCCCTCCAGGACGTGAACTTCAGGCGGACCGGCGCAGCGCCAGCACCAGCTATTTCCACGCGATGAGTATTCCGCTTATCGCGGGTCGTTTTTTTTCTCAACATGACCGGGAGGGAAGCCGGAGGGTAGCGATCATTGACGAGAAGTTCGCTCGCCGCTTCTGGCCACACGAAAACCCCATCGGCCGGCACGTCTGGTTTGACCCCAAGAAGCAAATCACCATCGTGGGCGTCGTTGGAGTTGTAAAGCAATATGGCCTTGGAGTCGAAGGCAAGATCGCCATCTACTTTCCTCAGCAGCAGGCGACGGATGGAGACATGTTTCTGGTGGCGCACACCTCTTCGAATTCCGCCGCGTTCGCCGGCGCGATCACCCGTGAGATTCACGCCGTTGACCCCAGCGTGGTCGTTTACGACATCCACACCATGCGCAGCCTCCTGCATCGCTCCCTGGCACGCCAGCGCTTTGCCACCACCATGCTGGGGGCTTTCGCGGCATTCGCCCTGTTGCTTGCCGCAGTGGGAGTGTACGGCGTCATGTCCTATCTTGTCTCGCAGACAACGCACGACATCGGCGTAAGGATGGCCCTGGGCGCGCGTCGCATCGATATCCTCGCCTTGCTGGTGCGTCAGGGAATGGAACTCACTGGCGCCGGAATTCTCGCAGGGCTCCTTGGCGCTCTCGCGTTGACGCGGGTCATGGCCGGCCTGTTGTTCGGCGTCTCCACAGTGGACGCTCTCAGCTTCATTGCGGCCACTCTGATTCTCGCTGCAGTGGCATTCGTGGCGATCGTGGTTCCGGCGAACAGAGCAACTCGAATTGACCCCATATCCGCTCTGCGGCAAGAATGAAGCAGCGGCGGGGGGTAGGCACGACGCGCTTCCAGAGAGTTTTTTCGCAGTCTGTCAGGAGCAGCGTGAGGCACTCCCGGTCTACCCGTTCCATTCGAACTCGACGCGCGTCCGCCGCGTCGCGAATTCCCGGTACGGCGCTACCTCCAGCGACCGAAGCGCCGCGGGTTGGTCCGTAAGCGCAAGCACAACGGTAAGGACATTCCGGCTCTTCTCGCCGAACTGCAGCCAAGGTTCGGGCAAATAGAATTCCGTTTGCGGGCCCTCGGTTACATAACGTCCCACGAACTTTCCATTGAGATAAAGAAGCGCGTCGCGCTCTGCCTTGATGGTAGCTTTCCACACGATCGACCAGTCTTCGGGCTGCTCCGGCAATTCGAAAACTGACCGGACCCAGCAAAATGCAGGCTGCCATTCATTGGGAGGCGCTGACCCTCCGATTTGGGTCGGCTGCCATCCTTCGCTCGGAGTGTCCGGGTCAATTTCGCGGCCGTGCATTGGCGCAGGAACTCGCTGAACTTGCCAGCGATCGATCACGGAAGTGTGACTGGCATCCGAGCCGGCGCGCGCCGATTCAAGGCCTTTCAGCCGGGCGATTTGAGGGCTGAAATTATAGGAGCCGAACAGTCCATAGGCGATTTCCACTGTATTGGAGCCGCTCAGGAGATATGGCGACAAATCGAATTCCGTCTTGAGCGCCGGATGGGTCGCCTCGGTCACATACTTGCCATTGATGAAAACGGAGATGCCATCGTCATCGAATTCCGTGAGCCACATCTTCGACGGACGGGTCGCCACAAACTCGGCACGGTACTTTACGTAGCCGTAAGGGATTTCGCCGAACGTGCTGAGTGGAACGAGCGAAGTGGCCCGCCATTCTCCGACGGACGGGTCGAAGCGTTCCGTCCAGAATTCAGCCTGATCGGGTGTGACAGGCGCCGCAGGCAAACTCGGCGTGGTGATCTCGAGGCGCGCCGTTCTCCATTTGCTTTCATAGCGCGTGGGGGTTTTCACGCCGTCCACGCGGCAGCGGTCAGGGTTGAGCGGCCATAGCACGGCAACCTCGTGCTTGCCTTCGTTAAAGTGCAAATCGGCCCAGGCCCGGCGCTTTTCCCATCCCGTCTCGCCCATAAGCGCCGCGTCCGTGATGAATGGAACCTGCATATCTCCTGTGCCTTCCGTGCCCGGAACCACGTGAATTGGGTAATGGGCGGTCCAGGTGCGAAGGGCCAGCTCGCGCGGAAGAGCAATCACCTGAATATTGTTGTTGAGAAGCAGCATCTTTTCCTGACTTGAAAGCGTGAAGCCAAAGACGACAGATTCGTAAGGGCTGTCCCAATACTGATAGTTAGTGTCTCCTTCAACCTGCGGCTCAACTTCAGTGCCGAGGCTGATCTCGATCAGCGAGCCCGGATCGTCATATACGATCACGAAGGGACGGTCGACGTTCGTTCCGGCGTCGAGAACTTCAGCCGTGGTGTAACGAAGCTGACCGCCTGTTAGCGGTGCCTGAACGGGAAGCATTTTCATGTCGCGCGCCGCCAGCGAAAGCTTGCCTTCGCGCGGAACCGTGATGAGGCGGTGGGTGGGGCTGTTCGGGTCAGGGAAATTCATGGTGAAGGATTGGGGCGAGCCGGAGTTTTCACGGACAAAGAGGAAGCCACTTTTGCCGTTCACCCGCGCCGTAACGCTGACGTTGGAGTTGCTGCATCGCGGCCCAGCCTGGGTCTGTGCCCGGACGAGCAGCGGCTCGAACTGGCGGATGGCAGAACAAACCGCGCGCGCAGCGTAGTATTTTTCCCACAGCCCGCCGGGCTCGCGAATCGGAGCGGCGTAATCGTAAGTTGTGGTTATCCCTTTGCCGGCCCATTCGAAGTTGGTGCCGCCAAAACCCATGTAATAGCTGTAGTAGGTGACGCCGTGCTCGATCATGGTCTTGGTGAGCGCGTTCAGTTGCGCGGCGTCAACGCCCGGCTGATCGACAGACAGCTTGCCCCCGAAATTGCTGAACCAGCCTCCTTGAAGCTCAGTAATGCCCAGAGGGCAATCGGGCTCCTGCTTGCGGAGCAGGGCCAAGGGAGGCAATGTTTCGCGAACGATATTCCATCGTGGGTAAAAGTCTGCAGTGTCCATGATGCGTGCCATCACTGGATCGGAGTTGTCGCGTGCTTCCTTGCACAAGTTCGTGATGATGGGGATGTCGATCCCGGCGTTCCACACCATCTCCGCAAGCGCCGTGATATACGCTTTCTTCCGGGCGGAAGGCAGCGGCCAATAATCGTATTCGTTCTCAACTTGAATGAGAATGATGGGACCGCCCGTGGTGATCTGGTTGCGCTGAATGATGGGAAGAACCTGGTTGTACCAATTCTGCGAAGTTTGGACGCTTTCGGGATTATCGCTCCGCAAGGGAAATTGCCTGGCGATGATCCAGTGGGGGAAGCCGCCGGCGTCCCATTCCGCGCACACGTACGGTCCGGGCCGCACGATCATCCGAAGGCCCATCTTGTGGATAGCCGCTACGAAATTCTCGAATTCTGTGAGGTCTACCCGGCCCTCAACCGGCTCGTGATAGTTCCAAAAGACGTAACTTTCGATCGTGTTGAAGCCGGCACGCTTGAGCTTGAGGAGCCGGTCCATCCACAGCTCTTGCGGGCAGCGAGGATAATGGAACGCGGCGCTGTGGATGAATGTGTCCCGGTCGTTGAGCGTGAAGCATTGAGCGTCGTAACGAATGATGTCAGGGTTTTGGAATTGTGGCCCGCCTTGCGCGCCCGAAAAAAGCCCGAGTGGCGCGGCAACACCCCGAAGCGGCGCCCCTCCAAGTCTTGCGGCAAGTGTAGCCGTCACTGCGGCGCCTAAAAACTTCCGTCGCGTATATTTCATAACGATTCTTCCTCCTGGACGATTCGAACCTGCCAGCGGTCCGTTCATCGTCGATTCGGCCCTCAACCATGGTCATCGATAGGGCCTGCGCATGAACAGCATGAATAACCGTGGCTCCCCGGGATGGCGCAGACGTCCTGCCTCTGGAAGTCTTCGGCGATTCTGCTGGAACCGGCAAACTGAGGACACAGTTTCCAAAGACGGAAAAGTCTGCTACCTGTTGGTTACGGCTTCGAACGCCCCCGCCGCCGCATCGAGCGTCTGGCCGACGTCTTCTCGCGAGTGAGCTGAAGAGAGGAACGCAGCTTCGTAAGCAGACGGGGGAAAATAGACGCCGTGGTCGAGAAGCGAGTGGAAGAATCGCGCGAACGCGGCGGAATCGGCGCGGCGGGCGCTCTCGTAATCCGTGACCGACGGCGAAGAAAAAAAGACGGTCAACATTGAGCCGATGCGGTTTAACTGGATGGCCACCCCAGCCTTGCGTGCTGCAGCCTGAAGGCCGGAGGCAAGCTGTTCCGAGCGCGACTCCAGGCTTTCATAAAAGCCGTCGCGCCGAATGATCTCCAAAGTCTTCAATCCCGCAGCCACAGCTAGAGGATTGCCGGAAAGTGTGCCCGCCTGATAGACGGGCCCAGCCGGAGCAACCTGATCCATCAAGTCTGCCCGTCCGCCGTAGGCGCCGACCGGCAAGCCACCGCCAATAATCTTGCCGAGCGTGGTCATATCCGGACGGATTCCATAGAGCTCTTGGGCGCCTCCATAAGCGACGCGGAAACCCGTCATGACTTCATCGAAAATGAGGACGGCGCCGTCGCGCTCCGTTATGTCTCTCAGCTTGGCCAGAAAGCCCGGGGACGGAGGAACGCAACCCATGTTTCCAGCAACAGGCTCGACGATGGCCGCCGCCAGTTCGGTCCCGTGCCTCTCGAACGTGGCCTCCAGTGCGGAAATGTCATTGTAGGGTATGGAAAGTGTCAGTTGCGCCAGGGCAGACGGAACGCCAGGACTATCCGGCAAGCCCAACGTGGCAACGCCCGAGCCTGCCTTCACCAGCAGACTGTCAACATGGCCATGATAGCAGCCGTCGAATTTCAGGATCTTGTCCCTGCCCGTCGCCGCGCGCGCCACTCGCAAAGCGGAAAGCGTGGCTTCCGTGCCTGAGTTCACCAAGCGGACCCGGTCCATGCTGAGGAAAGCCTGCCGGATGCGCTCGGCCAATTCCACTTCCGCTTCGGTTGCTGCGCCGAAGCTCGTTCCGGCTTCGATAGCTCGCGCCAGTGCATTCGTCACTTCCGGATGAGCGTGACCCAGGATGAGCGGACCCCAGGACATGACATAATCGATGAACTGATCCCCATCCACGCTCATCAGGCGCGAGCCTTTGCCGCGGCACATAAAGACGGGATCACCGCCCACAGCGCGGAAAGCCCGCACAGGCGAATTCACGCCGCCCGGGATCAAGCCTAATGCTTTGCGGAACAGGTCCTTTGACTTGTTGCTCATGGTTTACCGCAGCAAATCCAGCCCAGGAGAATAGCACGGCTTCGTGGACACACAAAAGTTCAGACGTCCTCCTGGCGCTAGCACCCTCCGCTCAACAAAAGGTATAATCTCCGCCTGTGAATTCCGGACAATTCCCATACGACTGTCGTGGGGTTAGCTGGACCAAGCGCGGGCGTGCGCTTAAGACCGCGGCACTGGCCCTCTTCGTTTTGGCGGCGCTCGGAATCGTAGGCTATTTCAACAAAACAGTTGCCGGCTCGCCGCGCCCGGTTCCGGAGCTGCCGAAGCAAGCTGTTCAGGGTAGCGGTCCTGCAGAGCACCGTGCATCGCTTGCCGGCCATTTAATCCCTCCTTCTTCAAGCTCCGACGCCATCCAAACCGATCGCAGCATCGGAAAAGCGTATTACGAACAAGGGGAATACCATAGAGCCGCCGCGGAATTCACGAAGGTGATCGCTTCCGGGAAAGCGGCAGCTCTCGATCACCTGGACCTGGGCCAGTCGCTGATTCAACTCAATCAGCTCAATCGCGCGCTGGAAGAGCTCACCACCGCACAGCAGATGGCGCCGCATTCGCTGGCCGTTGATTTCAATCTGGGCATTCTCTACAAGCATGAACTCCTTTACCCAAAAGCCGAGATGGAGCTGCAGCGCGTGGTGGCGGCGGATCCCGGCGATGCGTCAACCTGGTTTAATCTGGGCGACGTTTACTTCAGCGATCATAGGCTGAAGCGCTCTCTTGCAGCTTTCAAGCGCGTTGTCGGCATGGGTTATCCGAAGGCTCAGAACTTTTATGTGGCTGCCACTTTTCACTGTTTTACCATCCTTATTCGCCTGGGGCACCGTGCGGCGGCCCAACGGTACCTCGAGCTGAACCAGGAGTCGCGGGACAAGGTGCCCAGCGTCTCGTTGCAATCGCCTGCGCTCGAAGCCGGCAAATTCGGCCAGATGACGATTGTCACGCATCCGCCTGCGCCGCCTCCTTCACCCTCCGGTCCGGACAAGGTCACATTCGAAGATACCAGCGCCACACTCGGCGTCCGGTTGACGCAGATTCCCGCTCTGTCGCCGGCTTCCGAAGCGTACCAGCATATCCCAGCCGCGAACTATTCGCTCTCCTACGCGCGCCGTAACGTGGTCCCGCTGTTTGGCGGAACGGTCGTGACCGGGGACTACAACGAGGATGGACTCGAGGACCTTTACGTTGTCGTTCCCGGCGGAGGAAACCACCTGCTTCGGAATAATGGGAATGCAAAGTTTACCGATGTAACCGAGAGTGCCGGTGTGGCGGGCCACGGCGGCAGCCTGGCGGCTGAGTTCGTGGACTACAACAACAGCGGCCATCCCAGCCTGGTCGTCGCCGGCTTGGGCGGGCTCACGCTTTACAAGAACAACGGCAACGGAACATTCACCGACGTCACGAAGCAAGCGGACTTGTCGGGAAATCCTTGCGTGCTTGATACAGACGTGGACGCGGTGGATACGGACAACGACGGCTTCCTGGATCTGGTGGTGACGTCGTATACGAACCTCTGCGTGCCGTCGCCGGGAAAGGACATTGCGTTCCCCGAGGGTTTTCCGCGCGCGGTGGTTCAGCTTTACCACAACAACGGCAACGGTACCTTCACGGACGTGACCGCGTCGTCCGGGTTGGCGGGGGCACGCGGCCACTGGCGTGAGGTGATTTCCGCCGACTTCAACGGCGACGGATACATGGACTTGCTCTTTCTGCGAGATGACGGGCCGCCCATGCTGTTCCTGAATCATGGGGACGACACGTTTGTCGACGGCACCGCAGCGGCCGGGCCGGCGCTCGCGCAGTCGACCGCGACCGAGGCGCGCGCACGAGACTTCAATCACGACGGCAGGTTTGACCTGGCTCTGTTCGGGCCGGATGGTTATGCAGTGTTGCTCAATCGCGGGAATGCGCAGTTTGAGGCAATTCCGGGATTGCCACGCATTACCCCACCGCGCAACTTATTCGCTTATCGCAGCGCCGTGGCTGACTTCTGGGGAGATAGCTTTGACGACCTCCTGGTGAAAGACCGGCATGACCGGTGGCACGTCCTGCGGAATCGTCTCGGACACTTTCGAGAAGCGCCCGTTGTTGTGGAACAACCGCATGCGTTCCGAGACCTGGGCAGACTGGACTTGCTGGTTCCAGCCTGGATTGGTAGCCCCGGAACGCTCGATGTCTTAGGTGTTTTGCCGGATGGCCAATTGGCCAGCTTTGCAACGGAGGGGCTTAACGCGCATTGGATCGAAGTGCGGCTGGAAGGCTACAAGAGCAATCTTCAAGGCATTGGCGACGTTGTGGAGCTGAAAGCCGGGGATTTCTATGACAAGGTCCTGGTGCGAAATAATCCAGTGCGCATCTTTGCCGGTGCACTTCCAAAGCTCGACGTAGTTCGGGTGACGTGGCCAAACCAGATCGTCGAAAACTCAATCGACGTCAGTGCGGATTCGAAGATCGTCGTAAAAGAGTCGTCGAGGCTCGCGAGCTCCTGCCCGCTGCTTTACGTGTGGAACGGGAGACGGTTTGTTTTTTATACCGATATTCTTGGTGACTCGCCGCTTGGTGAGCTTGCGCCTGATGGCGCCGTGCTTCACCCCAATCCCCAGGATCTGATTCGCCTGGGCAGCCATCTCGCACCCTTGGACGGGAATTACGTCTTCAAGATCACGGATGAAATGCGGGAAGTTGATTACTTTGACCAGCTTCGGCTCCTCGCCATCGACCATCCTCAAGGGGAGCAAGTCTACTCCGACGAAGTATATGCTCCCCAGCCCGTTTCGCCGCGAATCTATATCTTTCGCCATGAACGATTCCCTATTTCTGCGGTGGATGGTCGCGGACGGAACGTATTGCCGCTGATTCGGTATGCCGACGGCCGGTATCTGACAGACTTTCACCGGGACCGGATCCTGGGTCTCGCCCGCCTTCATTCGCTCACGCTCGACCTTGGCCACTTCCCTCAAACGAGCCGCGTGGCGTTATGGCTCAGAGGATGGGTGTTCTGGACGGATTCGAACGCTGCCCGGGCGCTGGTCACCAATCGCCGGTTCAGTATGACCGATCCTTACCTCCAGGTTCGGAACGAAACGGGGCAATGGGTGACGGTGGTTCCTGATATGGGCTTGCCGAGCGGGACGAATCGCACCATGCGTGTGGACCTGACGGGCAAATTCCTTACCTCAGATCACCATGTGCGGATCGTCAGCAACCTCTGCGTCTATTGGGACCAGATCTTCTTTGCGACGGATGACCGGCGGATTCTGAGCGGGAGGAGAGCAATCCTTGCCGTTTCGTCGCAGGGCAGTCTCGACCCGCACGCAGCAGAGGCGTTTTCGCTGCCGCTCATCGCGGCGAATTTGCATTATCGGGGGTTCTCGCAAGTGACGAGCGATCCCCAGCATGTGAAGCCTGACGCCTTTGATTACGCAACGCTCATGACTACCGCACCGTGGAATCCGGCGGCCGGAATCTATACGCGCTACGGCAACGTCCGGCCGCTACTCTTGACAGCGGACAACCGCATGGCAGTGCTGGCGAGTGGTGACGAGATGACCGTGAAGTTCAGCGCCGGCAGCTTGCCACCGCTGCGCCCAGGCTGGCAACGAGACTTCTTTCTATACGCCGTGGGCTACGCGAAGGACGGCGAGCCCAACACGAAGTTTTCAAGATCGGTCGGTCCCTTACCGTTCCGCTCCATGTCCAACTATCCGCCCCCGACAGATGAGCCCGCTCCATCGAGTCCTGCTTACCGCCAGTATCTGCGAGAGTATGAGAAGCGGCCAGGCTACGATTTAATTCCTCCGCTCGCTCCACCGGATTGATGCGGCGCGGTTAGCAAGTGGCTCAACACCTGCCATATCCGCCGGTAAACACCGCAAAATACAAAAACCGGGAAGGCCGGACTATAATTGAACTGTGGATTCTCGGCATTCGATTCCGGGAGCTCGCGAGGGAGGGAGTATCTTCCTGCTGCGCATTGATTGCGCAGCAGCGCGAGGCGCGGCTTTGCCAAAGGGGAAAAACCAAAGAGCCGAGATCTAAAATTCAAAACTTCAGGAGGCCTTATGTCCACCGCTCAAACTGCTCATATGCCTTTCACACTTCCTCCGCTGCCGTATCCAGCCGAGGCGCTTGAACCCTCGATCGACAAAATAACGATGGAAATTCATCACGACAAGCACCACGGCGGTTATGTCAACAATCTGAACAAAGCGCTGGAACCCGCACCTCAGCTTGCAGGGAAGACGCTGAAAGAGTTGCTTGCCAACAATTGCGCCATTGTTCCGGAAAACATCCGGACAGCCGTGCGAAACAATGGCGGAGGGCACGCCAACCATTCCACGTTCTGGCAGATTATGGCTCCGAACGCAGGCGGCACGCCCCACGGCAAGTTGGCTGAGGCCCTCAAGTCCGCGTTCGGCGGGTTCGATCCATTCAAAGAGAAGTTCACCGCTGCAGCCACCACGCGGTTTGGCTCAGGTTGGGCGTGGCTCCTGAAGAACCCCGCTGGCGGGCTTGAGATCATTTCCACCGCCAACCAGGACAGCCCGTTGATGGAGGGCCGGGATCCCGTGATGGGCCTGGATGTGTGGGAACACGCCTATTACCTCAAGTATCAGAACCGCAGGCCCGAATATATTGCAGCCTGGTGGAACGTCGTGAACTGGGCGGAGGTTGAAAAGCGGTTCACATCCGCAGGTTAGGTTGGTGGCCCGCGAAGTGTGCAAGTTGGGCGCGGGGGCAAGCGGGCAACAGCAGGTGGCTTGTGCCTTCAGTGCCGCTTGCTGTTGTGGTTTGCGCTGAATCATGGCAAACAGGTGACTAACGATGGGAATCTTGCGTCTGCTCAGCCCGATTGACCGTGAACACTGGTTTATATGCTATACCTGCCTCGGCCAGACAAATCATGACGAATTACGATCCATCTTTCATTCGCATGAACCCAAGGTGATGGTGCTTGGCCGGCCGTTGCAGAAGTGTCCTCGATGCGGTGATTCGAACACAAAGTCCTTCGCAGAGCTTAAGGCTGAACGTCAACAAGCCGCGCTTTGGGGACTCGAGCGAGCCGTTAAGAAACATCCTCGCAGCATGTTTGAAGTGACGGTCGGGGACGGTCCGGAGGCGGGGAGCTATCCGAACTCCGGGCCCGGCGGTTCCAGCGCCTCTTCGCGGTAGCGGCAGGAAGCACGCGGGCATCCCTCCCTTCCGAGGGTGTTTTTTGTGCGCGCCTTTGCGGCTTCCCTCGAAACTTCATCCTGGTTTAACGTTCCTTTAACCAAGGGACCGCAGAGTGGAGTATTTGGAACCGTGAGCACCGAGACCTCTTTTGTCAGATCAGTCGCCACACACCCTGGAGGCCGCAGGGCACGTCTTGCTTGCCCTGGGACTTGTTGTTAGCATCGGGGCGCGCTCGCCTTTCACCAGGCCACCACTTCGGAGTGTAAATTATGGAAGCGGCAGCCAAAATGCCACAGATGAAATCTGAGGACGAAAAGGCGGAGGGCGTGGTGCCGGGACATAAGGTCAGAGAAGTTGGAGAAAAATTCGAGGTCTCCAACCTGAACTTCTACTATGCATCCTACCATGCGCTGTATGACGTGCATCTACGGATTCTCCGAAATCGGATCACGGCGTTGATCGGTCCGTCAGGCTGCGGCAAATCCACTTTCCTGCGCACGTTGAACCGCATGTGCGAGGCGGTTCGGGGCACGCGCGCCGAGGGCGAAATTCTCCTTGATCGGGAAGACATCTTTTCAATGGACCTCGTCACTTTGCGCCGCCGCGTGGGCATGGTCTTTCAGAAGCCGAACCCATTTCCCAAAAGTATTTTCGACAACATCGCCTACGGGCCGCGTGTGAACGGCTTGGCGCGGAAAGCTGATCTTGCAGCAACGGTGGAAGCAAGCCTGCGGCGTGCGGCGTTGTGGGATGAGGTGAAAGATCAATTGCGCAAGTCCGCCTATGCCCTTTCCGGCGGGCAGCAGCAACGCCTTTGCATCGCGCGTGCGCTGGCTGTGAACCCGGAGGTACTTTTACTCGATGAACCGTGTTCAGCGCTCGATCCGATCGCTACGGCGAAAATCGAGGAATTATTGTATTCCTTGAAGGATAGCTGTACGATTGTGATCGTTACCCACAACATGCAGCAGGCGGCCCGCGTCTCGAGCCATACTGGCTTCTTCCTGATGGGCCGGCTGGTGGAAATGAACGAAACCGATATCCTCTTTAAGAAACCGGCAAAAAAAGAGACTGAAGACTATATAACCGGCCGGTTCGGATGATCTCGGCCGCCAAGTCAGGTTGTGACGGGATAAGGAAGCACCGTGCGGCACTTTGAAGAGCAACTGGACGAACTTCGGAATCGGCTTCTGGAAATGAGCGGCCTGGTGGAATCGGCCGTATACCGGAGCGTTCATGCCGTCGTCAACCGAGACGAGGATTTGGCGCGCGGCGTCATGGACAATGAGGCGCGCGTCAACGAGATGGAGATGGCGATCGATGACATGGCCGTTCGCCTGCTTGCCCTCGAGCAACCCGTCGCCGTGGACCTTCGATTAATCACCGCCGCCATCAAGATCAATAGCGATCTCGAGCGGATGGGCGATCTTGCAGTCAGTATCGCCGAGCGCGCCTTGAGCCTGATGCACGAGCCATCCGTCAACGCTCAAATCGATATCCCATACATGGCAACCCTCGTCGAATCGATGGTGCGAAAATCCCTCGACTCCTTCGTCAAGCGCGATTCCGACCTTGCCCGGAACGTCTTGACGTCAGACGACGCGGTGGACAGCCTTAGAAACGGGATTTACAAGGAAATGGTGCGCTTTATGGAGGAGAATCCCGGATCCATCCCGCAAGCTTTGAGCCTGATCTTCGTCGCACGCAACCTGGAGCGCATTGCGGATCATGCCACCAACATTGCCGAGGACGTTCTTTTTCTTGTGGAGGGCATTGACGTCCGGCACCACGCCGAAGCTCGCACCTGACCCTCAGTTTGGACCACGCGGAAAACGCGACGCAGCACAGGCGCAGGCGAAAGCGTCCTTGCCTCGCCAGTGTCGGGGACGCGGCTTACCGCCCCACCCTGTCAGCCGCCCGGGCGATACTGTTGCCCAGCCTCTCCGGAAAGTTGTCCCGTGCCCGGCCATCTCGCCGAACGCAGGTGCGCCGGTCACGCAATTTACAAACGAAACCCTCGCGTTGACAATCGCGTCTTATGAGAGTAGATAGAGAGATATAGCTCGAGTCAGCCCCGCGAGACTGCCGAGGTAAGGAGGCCTGCGATGCAAAAACGAAGCCAATGGATCGTCTTAGGGCTTGGTGTTGCTTTTCTCGGGTTACAGTTTGCGGCAATGGGTCAGGAGAAAGGCTTATCGCACGTCCGAATCGTGCGATTGAGTTTCGTAAACGGGCCGGTCCTCGTGAAGCGACCCAACTCCACTCAATGGGCGAGGGCGCTGGTGAACACGCCTATCGAGCAAGGTTTCAAAGTTGAAACTTCCGGGGGCGGTTTTGCGGAGACGCAATTTGAGAACGGCTCGACCGCACGGCTGGGTGAGAATTCGCAGTTGAGCTTTACGGAATTGGCGATCGCTCCCGACGGCGGCAAGATTAATCACCTGCTGTTCAATCAGGGATATGGCACCTTCAACCTCATTCCTGAGAAACACGATGTGTATGCTGTGAACGTTGCCAATGCCACAATCGAGCCGCGTGGCAAAGCGGAATTTCGCGTGGACGCGGACCATGGATTAATTCGAGTGGAAGTCTTCGACGGATCGGTGCACGTTCAGGATCCGAAGCAGCAGGCTGTGCTCGGCAAGGACAAGACTTTGGTCTACAATGCAGGGACAGAAGAGGCCTTCAATATCACCCATGGCATCAAGGCGGACGCGTGGGACAAATGGGTGGGTCAGAGAAACCAGCAGACAACGCTGGCGTTGCGGGATGAAGCAGTTGGGTCGAATTCGCCCGAATACGGTTGGGCCGATCTTGATGAGTATGGCGAGTGGGCGTTTTTCCCGGGCTTTGGTTACGGCTGGGCTCCGTTTGCGCCGATGGGCTGGACGCCCTTCACCGACGGCATGTGGAGTTTTTACCCTGGAATGGGCTATACGTGGATTGCGGGTGAGCCTTGGGGCTGGTTGCCCTATCACTTCGGCGCTTGGGAATTCGATCCCGCTGTCGGATATTTTTGGATGCCCGTCGGAGGCTTCGGGGCGTTTTATCCGGGTTTGGTGGATTGGTACGCCAGCCCGGGTTATGTTGGCTGGGCGCCGATGGGTCCGGGTGGCGGTCCGGCATGCAACAGGCCCGGCTGCGTGACCGTCATGAAGCAGGACGTGCTGCAAAATGGACAGGTCATTCACGCGGGCGCACTGGCCCAAGTTTTTCCAACGGGCTTGAGGCAGGTTTCCGCTCTTAACATTCGTCCAGGAGCGTCAGCTATGCTTTCCGGAACGCCAGTCAGCCGCCTCGCTTCGGGCCGGACAACGGCATTGTCGCCCGCAGACAAATCAATGGAAATGCAGGCGGGAATTCGCGCGTCCAATGCTCCTTCTGCGTTTGTGCGAAATGGGGCCGCTCCCGACATTGTGCTGATGGGTGAAACAAAGGCTCAGATCGCCGAACAGGGCAACGAGCCTAATGCCCGTCACTCGTTCTTCAGCCGGGCTTTCGCTGGGAACTCAGCGCAACCGCTTCGCGCTCGCTTGGGAAATACAATCGGCGGGCGTTACTCCATTGGCGTGGCTGGGCAGAACGGACCCAGAGGGAATGAGAGGACGGTCCCCGCAAGCCGGGAAGGCTTCGGGATAGAGAGCAGGCCGATGTTTATCTCGCACCGAGCTGACTCCGGCTATAGTACTCCCGCACTTCGAATGCAATCGACCGGCTCAATCCGAATGATGGGCGGCTTCTCAGGCGATCGCGGTATGGAGAGTGCACCAAGCGGGCCGGCGGCCTCGTCGCCTGCGGCTACAGCGCCAGCCAGTACGCCTCACAGCATGGCATCGCCGGCAGCGGGCGGCGGTGCAAGAACAGGTCATTGATCGCAGAGGCTGTCACGGCGCTTGCGTACTGTGCGCGAGCGCCGAATTCTTTAACGATAAAACGGAAGTTCAGCAACTTCAGCTTCACCTGCTGATTCGACAGTCAATTTTGTCCCTGGTTGTGCCATTTCCCGCCGCACATATCCCAAGGCAATCCGTTTGCCTAGAGTAGGTGAAAAGCATTCGCTCGTTATTTCCCCTGCCTCTTTGCCCTCGCGGAGCAGTTTTGCGCCCTTGCTGGCCTTCCCTCCGGATTCTTCCAAGCATAGGCCCACCAATTGCCAGTTCACGTGCCCGCGGCTGCGTGTACGCTCGACGATTTCCTGGCCTATATAGCATCCCTTCGTGAAACTGACGGCGTTGAGCAACCCGGCTTCAAGGAGCATCGTGTCTTCGGCAAGCTCGCTTCCATAGGCCGGAATTCCCGCCTCAATTCGCAGAGTCTCAAAGGCAACGGACCCTGCCGGCATTAACCCGCGAGCCTGGCCGGCGTGGAGCAGTGCGTTCCAAAGCGGCAACGCGCCGGCTTTTTCAATCCAAAGCTCGTATCCGTCTTCCCCGGTGCTGCTCGAAGCAACAATACCCACGGCAAACCCGGCGAACGCCAATTCGGCGTGGCTCAGCCCGTCGGAAACAGTCAG
>JASHON010000013.1 GCA_030041095.1 Terriglobia bacterium | reverse complement strand
ACGCTCGGCCCGGTGCTTGCGAACCATCTGTTCAAACTCCAGGCGGGGGAAAAGCTGGAGTATTTGAGAGAAGATGCTGCATACTCGATTCACGGTGGAACCTCCTTCAGTTGAGATTAATCGTGCGGCAACACAAAACCTCAACTTACCGGAGATTCCGCCTTTTTCAAAAACCTAATTTGGACAAGCCTGGGTTTGAAACCCGCCCCTACTCAATTTTCAAGACAGGGCATGACTTCAGTCATGCCGCAGCACGCCGCTACGTTGGCCGGCGGCATTCCGCAAGAAACTGTTGAAACAACTTCTTGTGCTCCGGAAGGTGAACCAGTTCTTCGGGATGCCACTGAACTGCAACCAGGTAATCCGCAGTGTCTGAGGCTTCCAAGGCTTCAATCAGGCCGTCTTCGGCGCGGGCGGTGGTTCGCACGCCGTGTCCGGTCCGCCGGATGCCTTGATGGTGCAAGCTGTTGACGCGGCAGAACCTGGGCAAGGTTTGAGCGAGCCTCGATTCAGAATCGGTTACAACCACGGCGTGCGTCGCCTCTGACCGGCTGCCAGCCTGCTTGTGATGAATGGCGGGAGCATCGGTGGACGCGGGCGCCCAATCCTGCTCCAGGTCCTGATAGAGATCGCCGCCAAACTTTACGTTCACGAGTTGCGCGCCGCGGCAAATGGCCAGGACGGGCAGGTGAAGCTGGAGGGAGCGCGCCAGCAGTGGCATCTCAAAATCGTCACGAGCACGATCCACGCGGACGCTGTCGTGCTTCGGGTTTTCGCCATAAAGCGCCGGATCCACATCCTCCCCGCCCGCCAGCAAAAGCCCGCTCAGGCCATCCAGGCGCAACTCCGGCGCAAAAGAGGCCGTCACCAGGCGAAGCTCTTCCGGCCTCGCGCCCGATTCCACCAAGGCGCGAAAATAGGGAGATTGATCTCCCTTTTGCATCTCTTTATCGGAAACGGAAATCGCGACAATCATTCTTAAAAGTGCGCGTAGCTGGCTGCCACCACAGGTGCTCCCTGGTTCCAGACATCGGGAAGGTGATCGAAGACAAAATGGAGTGAGACTGTCTCACCCGCTTTTAGTGGATCCGTTTGTGGAGAAACCGGTTCCTCAGTGGCGCGAAGAGCCAGGTTGCCAAAGGGGTCGAGAAACGTCAACTGCAAGTCGAGCACGCGAACGGCTCTTGACCCCGCATTCGTCAATTCCCCACTCAAGTAATACTGCGTCGCGCCCAGATAATTCGTGGCCTCACTCATTTTGACGCCCGTCACTTTGATTTCCGGAAGATAACTTTGCTCTGCGGGCGTCATCGGTGGGCGGCTGCCGGGCGCGGGACCGCGAGACCGGGTGAGCCACAGCAGCACTGCCACCAACACCGCCAGCACGGCCACCGATATCCCGAACCACTTTCTGAGTGACGACATGCTCTTCCCCTGCTAGCTTCCCGCCACGGTCAGTCCTTCCACAAGCAGTGTGGGCGCAGCCACGGCGCTGCGAAACTCCAGGTCCGAGCCGATCGCGGAAATATGCTGCAGCATATCCGGCAACTTGCCCGCGATGGTCACTTCTTCCACGGGATAGGCGAGCTCGCCGTTTTCAATCCACATTCCGGCCGCGCCTCGCGAATAGTCTCCGGTGACGATATTCACTCCAAAGCCAATCAATTCCGTCACGTAAAAACCGTCGGCAACCGAGCGAATGATCTCCTTGGGTGAGGTCGAGCCGGCCTCGAGATAAAGATTCTTCGGGCCCACGGAGGGCGGCCCTCCTACGCCGCGCGCGGCATTTCCGGTGGTCTCGAATCCGAGTTTGCGGGCGGCATAGGTATTCAGCAGATAATGCTTCAGGACTCCTCGCTCGATCACCGGCGTTGAACATGCTGCAATGCCTTCATCGTCGAACGGCCGCGATCCGAAGCCGCCAGGCCGAAGGCCGTCGTCCAGCACGGAGAGGTTTTCGCCGGCCACGCGTTCTCCCAGCTTGCCGGCAAGGAACGAGGCATTGCGATAAATGGCGTCTCCGCGCACCGCTTCGAAAAGATGTCCCACCAGCGACCGCGCGGTTTCCACATCAAACACCACAGGAACACATCGAGTGCCCACCTTGCGCGCGCCAAGCCGCCGCAAGGCGCGGGAGGCCGCTTTGCTCCCCACCGCTTCCGGCGATTCGAGCGACCCGGCGCTGCGGCTGGCCGAATACCAGTAATCGCGTTGCATGCCTCCGCCGTTCACCGCGACGGGCACCACAGAGCCGGCGCAGTAGGAAGAGGCATAACCTTCGAGGAACCCGAGCGAGTTCGCGTAAACCTTGCGGCCGGTGCTGGCCTCAAAGCTGGCTCCTTCCGAGTTCTGGATGTGCGGGCTCGCGCTCAGCGCGGCCTCTTCGGCGCGCCGCGCCCATGCGATGCGGTCGTCGGTGGAGAGCTTTGCCACATCGGAATGATAAAGAGCGAGGTCGCCGCCGTAGCGGCCAAGCCGGCCTCGCTCCGGAAGGCCCGAAGCCGGATCGTCTGAAGTGGCGCGAGCCATCGCCAGCGTTCGTTCGACGAGCCGCTCGAGCGAAGCGGCTGAAAAATCCTGCGAAGTGGAGCTGGCGCTCCGCGTCCCCAAAAACACACGCAGGCCCAACGCCTTGGATGCCGCCTCTTTCAAGCTCTCGATCTGGCGCATCCGCATAACCACTGAGAATTCTTCCGCTTCCCGGAGCACAACATCGGCCGCCGTGGCGCCGGCCCCGATCGCCCGATCCACCAATTCCTGCGCAACTTGTTCGAGTTGTTCTTGTGGCATGTTCAACCACTATTGAGGACTACATGCGGCTGTGCCGCTAGACGTGCGGAAAGGCTTTGCCTTTCCGAAGGCGCCGATGATCTAATTTCTGGCGAGGCTGCGCCTCGCCCCGGAGCTCCTACATTCCACCCATCGTTTCCCGGGCACTCCAGCAGCCGCCCCCGTACTCCCGTATCAGGGCATGACTTCAGTCATGCCGTAGTACGCCGCAGACTCCAACGGCTTTAGCCGCTGGCCGGCGCAACCAGGGGCCAAACACGCCGCGGGAAAAAGCCCGTCTGTCATGCTGAGCGAAGCGAAGCATCTCTGCATTTCTTAGGAAACGAATGCCGGGATTCTTCGCTACGCTCAGTCGGAAGGGGATTGTGCGGCTCCGCCGCCTGACGTGTGGAAAGGCTTTGCCTTTCCGAAGGCGCCGATGATCTAATTTCTGGCGAGGCTGCGCCTCGCCCCGGAGCTTCTACATTCCACCCATCGCTTCCCAGGCGCTCCCGTGCCTCCCGTATCAGTTGGGCATGTCGCTTCGCGACACCCACGAAGCGATGAAAGCGTTTGGGGTAGGGGCGGGTTTCAAACCCGCCCCTACTCAATTTTCAAGACAGGGCATGACTTCAGTCATGCCGAATCAGGCCCGCCGATAGTCGGGCTTTAGCCCCTGCGGCTTTTCGCTTTGCCCGGTAGCTCAGCATCAACTGAACGACGACGCGCCTTTTGGAGCTGTCCCTCCCACCGTGATCTGGCTCACCTTGATCGTCGGAATGCCGACGCCCACCGGCACGCTTTGACCGTCTTTCCCGCAAGTGCCGATGCCGGGATCGAGCCGCAGGTCGTTGCCGACGGCAGTCACCCGCGTCAACACC
>JASHON010000149.1 GCA_030041095.1 Terriglobia bacterium | reverse complement strand
CCCCTGGCCCTCCCGGATAAGCTTCGCTTTGCCAAACTGAATCATATGATCGGGACCGGGATAAGGACTGCGGTTGTGGGTTTGACGGTAAAGATGTTTCGGCTCGAGAAACAGAACCGGGTCATCACATCGGATGGCCGTGCGGAGCAGGCCGTTGGCATCGAGCGCGGTCGACGGCATCACCACACGCAAGCCGGGAAAGTGCGTGAAGATGGACTCTCCCGACTGGCTGTGGTACATCGCTCCGCCGGTGAGGTAGCCGCCGATCGGCGCACGAATCACGACGGGGCACGAGAAATGGTTATTGGAGCGCCATCGCATCATGGTCAGCTCATCGCGGATTTGCATCATGGCGGGCCAGATGTAATCGAAGAATTGAATCTCAACCACGGGCTTCAGCCCGCGCAACGCCATGCCGATCGCGCGGCCCACGATCGAGGCCTCGGCCAGCGGGGAATTGAAGCATCGCGCGGACCCGAACTTCCGCTGCAGCCCATGCGTCACCTTGAACACGCCGCCCTTCCCTTTCACCTCCGCAAGCGCCTCTTCGTGGCTGCAGTCGGCTACATCTTCGCCAAAAACCAGCACGCGCGCATCGCGGGCCATCTCATCGCGGAGGCAGCCATTGATCAAATCCACCATCGTCTTCGGCTCGCCGCGAAAGTCAGGCGGACGCTCAAACCGGTCTGAGGTTGGATCGGTTGAGGGCGAATAAAGATTCGCGGTAATGTTCTCCGCCGAGGGCGGCGACGCCTGAAGCGCGCGATCCGTTACCTCACGGAGTTCAAGGTCCACTTCCGCCTGAATGGCCCGCAAGCCATCCGCCTGCAGCCAGTTTTCCTCTTGCAGGAATTGAGCGCAGCGGGCGAGCGGATCGCGCTTGGCCTCGTCTCTGCGCAAGGCTTCGGGCTTGTAAACGCGCTCATCGTCTGAGAGCGAATGGGAATAAGGCCGGATCACGTGCGCGTGCACCAGAGCCGGGCCGCGACGCGCGCGCACGTATTCAACGGCCTTGGAAAACGCGCTGTAACACTCCAGCACTTCGGTTCCATCGCATTCCACGGTCAGGAGGTTCGGGAACGGCCGCACCAGGCGCGAAATGCTTCCGCCCGCCGTCTGCACGTCCGCCGGCACTGAAATGGCGTAGCCGTTGTCCTGAACCAGATAAAGCAGCGGCAGCTTGGCGTTCGACGCCCAATTCAGTGACTCCCAGAACTCGCCTTCGCTTGTGGCGCCATCGCCGAGCGACGCGAGGACCACTTCGTCATCGTGATAGTTTCCGGCGCGTTCCGCCACCTCGCGGATACGGGCAAAATAGACGCTCGCATCCGCCGCTCCCGCTGCGTGCAGGATTTGCGTGCCGACGGGGCTCGACATCGAAACAATGTGCAGGCCGGGATCCGCCCAGTGCGATGGCATCTGCCTCCCGCCGGAAGAAGGGTCCTCCTTCGAGCCAACTGACATCAGCAACATGTCGTAAGGCCTCATGCCCAGCTCGAGGCATAGCGCCCGGTCGCGGTAATAGAGGAAAAACCAGTCGTATCCAGGTCTCAGGCACATCCCGGCCACCACCCCAACAGCTTCGTGCCCCACTCCGTTGATCTGAAAGTACGCCCGGTTCTGGCGTTTAAGCTGGATTTCTTTGTCATCGATTCTGCGGGAAACGAGCATCGTCCGGAAAGCGGCCAGCATCGTTTCCCGTGAAAGCAGAGGTGATTTAGTTATAAGAGTGGTCGTGGCGGCCATTCAGAGACCTCACAGGGGAAATGGGTTGCTGGGTCCAGCGAGCGGATTGAGCCAGACCGGCAGCCACATTCACGGCTTCATTATTAGTTCACCGGCCCCGGACTGTCAACTAACGCGCATGCTATAATCAGGCGGGTTAAATGCGAATTCCATTCTCGTATCCTGACGTTCCTCCCGTAGAAGTTCCAGACGCCAATCTCACCGCCATCCTTTCTCCGCGCGAAGTTGATCCACCACGGCCGATCGAGGCGCTCGTAGAGGACGCGCTCGATCATCCGATTGCGAGCGAGCCGCTCGAGCGGCTGGTTTCTCCTTCGACGCGCATTCTGATCCTCGTCGATGATATTACGCGGCAGACGCCCGCAGCCGCGATCCTGCCAAAAGTGTTGGGCCGCATGCAGAGTGCGGGTGTTGAACGAAACCACCTCAAGATTCTCATTGCCGCTGGCACGCACTCTCATATGTCGGCGGAGGAAATCGAGAAGAAACTGGGACCCGACGTCGCGCGCAACACCCACGTCGTCCTCCACCACTGGAAGGAACAGGATCGGCTCAGGGAAATCGGCATCATGCCTGATAAAACGCCCATCCGCGTGAACCGGATGCTAGGCGAAGTTGACGTGGTCATCGGCATCGGCCAGATCGTCCCCCACCGCGTCATGGGCTTTACCGGCGGCTCGAGCATCGTTCAGCCCGGCGTCTCCGGACCTGAAATCACCGGGCATACGCATTGGCTCAGCGCCCTTTATCCCGGAACGGCGATCATGGGCCACGTGGATAATCCGGTTCGCAAGGAAGTGGAAGAAATCGCACGCATGGCCGGTCTGCGATTCATCGTGAACGTGGTGATGGATGGAAAAGGGCGGGTCATCCACGTGGTTGCAGGCAACCCGGTGGAGGCTCATCATCGAGGGGCGGAGCTGTCGCGCGCGATTTACGCCGTGCCTCTGCCGGAAATCGCGGACGTCGTCATCGCGGAATCCTATCCCGCGGACTACGATCTTTGGCAAGCGGCCAAGGGAGTTTATGCGGCCGAGCTCGCGGTCCGTAAAGGAGGAGCGGTGATTCTGGTGACGCGATGCGATCACGGTGTGGCCGAGGAGCATCCGGAAGTGGAACAATTCGGCTACCGGCGTGTCGCCAGCGTTCAGAAGATGGTTGACCAAAAAAAGGTTACAGACCTTGTCGCCGCCGCCCATCTCGCCCACGTAGGTCGCGTCATTCGCGATATCGGCTTCGGCATCATGGTTTCAGATTTCATCCCTCCGGGCGTCCAGGAGCATGTGGGATTCAAGCCCGCGCGCACTCCTGATGAAGCCTTGCAAAGGGCCTTGGCGCGCTTGGGCAAGCGTGGGGCGAAAGTGGTGGTGCTCCGGCACGGCGGCGATGTGCTTCCCGAACGGCCGAGACCCCATAAAACCCGCTGACCGGATTTCCTCCCGCAATTCTGCGCATCTCCTTGCCTGAGCAGAAAGGGCGCGGCGAAACAGCCCTTGACGTTAATAGTAAAGTTGACTCTGACAGGCGCGGCAGATTACGATGAATTGCGGCGCGAAAGCGCACGTTAGTGATCGATTTGTCCGGGATCACCCCGCTCTCGCGGAGGGAGCTCGCACATGGAGCAAATACTGATGAGCGATCCGGTGGCGGAAGCGACGGAAGAGAAAACCTTGCTGTTGCTTCGCCCGCGCGGCTTCTGCGCCGGTGTCGTGCGCGCGATCGACGTGGTGCGGCTCGCCCTCGAAAAGCTGGGGTGCCCCGTCTACGTGCGTAAGGAAATCGTTCATAACCACGTGGTGGTGAGCGAACTGGCGCGAGAGGGCGCGATTTTCGTGAACGAGCTGGACGAGGTTCCGCAAGGCTCGGTCGTCATCTTCAGCGCCCACGGCGTCTCTCCGGCGGTGCGCGAAACGGCGCGGGCGCGCCACCTCCGCGTCATCGACGCCACCTGCCCGCTGGTCACGAAAGTTCACCTCGAGCTCGTGCGCTTCGTGCGCGAAGGCTACACTGTGGTGCTCATTGGGCATCGCGACCACGACGAAGTCATTGGCACGCTCGGTGAAGCGCCCGGCCAAGTTCAGGTGATTGCCACGGTTGCGGAAGCAGACGCGATCGCCGTTCCGGATCCACGCCGCGTCGCTTACCTCACTCAAACCACGCTGAGCGTGGATGACACCGCAGAGGTGGTGGAGCGGCTGAAGGAGCGGTTTCCGCTCATCGTCGCGCCGCCCGGCGAGGACATCTGCTATGCAACGCAGAACCGGCAAAGCGCGGTGAAATCAATCGCCAGGAAGGTCGATCTTGTGCTGGTGGTTGGCGCGGGGAACAGCTCCAATTCCAACCGGCTCGTGGAAGTGGCGGAGCACGCCGGAGCGAAAGCTTACCTGGTTAGCGAAGCCTGTGAGATCATTCCCGAGTGGCTTGAGGATTCCCGGCGAGTGGCTGTGACGGCCGGCGCCTCTACGCCGGAAGGGCTGGTTCAGGAAGTCATCGAGTATATGCACGGCCGGGGTTTCACGCGAATTGAAAGCGTGGACGTGATCGAGGAAGACGTCCGGTTTGCACTGCCTGTTGAATTGCGAGCTTGACGAGTCCGGATTTCTTTACGAGAGGCGTTCCCAGGAGGATGGCGGACGAAGCAACAGCAGCTCGGTTGTCCAAAGTCGAGCGTGACTCCCGGCCACACGCATCGGGAAACGGCGCCGGCGCCACACTCGCCGCTCCACTCAGCGAACGGCTCGCCGGAGCCGTCGAACGTGCTACAACTTACCTGCTTTCCTTACAGACGGACGGGGCTTACTGGGTTGGTGAGCTCGAAGCCGATACCACGCTTGAATCCGATTACATCCTCTTTCTGAAGCTCCTGGGGCGCGCCACTCCGGACCGCATCCGTAAGCTCGCCCATACCGTTCGCTCAGAGCAACTCTCAGACGGTGGCTGGAACATCTATGCCGGCGGACCCTCCGAGCTCAATGCGACCATTAAGGCTTACGTGGCTCTGAAGCTGGCGGGGGACTCTCCTGCCTCGCCTCACATGGTGCGTGCGCGCATGCGCGCTCTAAGCCTGGGCGGCCTCGAATCCACCAACTCCTTCACCCGTTTTTACTTCGCCCTTTCGGGAATGATCGGCTGGGACAACGTTCCGGCCATGCCGCCGGAGCTGATCTTACTGCCCTCCTGGCTTTTCATGAACGTTTATGAGATGTCTTCATGGACCCGGGGAATTGTTGTGCCGCTCACGTTGCTTTACGCGCTTAAGCCCGGGTGGCGGCTTCCTGCCACGAACGGCGCAACAAGCATGGGTGAAGACAACCGCCTGGATGAGTTGTTCGCAACTTCGGGGCGCGCCATCAGCAGCTTTCGCTGGGACCCGGCGATTGTGACCTGGCGCAACTTTTTCCTGGCCGCAAATGCAGTGTTCCGGCTGTACGAGTCCCTCCCGTGGAAGCCTTTTCGAAAGGTAGCGATCGAGCGCGCCAGCCGCTGGATGCTCCAGCACCTCGAGCGGAGCGAGGGCTTGGGGGCCATTTACCCTGCCATGGTGAACGGCATCATGGCGCTCGTCGCGCTCGGCTATCTACCTGACGACCCGCTCACCGCGCGAGAGATTCGGCATCTCGAACGATTTGAAATTGAAGACGCCCAGTCACTATGGCTCCAGCCGTGCCTCTCGCCCATCTGGGATACGGCGCTTGCCATGGCCGCTTTGGATGAAGCGGGCGTTCCCGGCGGGCACCCGGACTTAGTGCGCGCGGCGGCCTGGCTGCTGGAAAACCAGGTGCTCGGGCCGGGCGATTGGCAGGTGAAGAATCCGCAGACCCCGCCGGGTGGATGGGCGTTCGAATATCGTAATGATTTCTATCCGGATGTGGACGATACCGCGTTCGTCTTGATGGCGCTTCAGAACGTCCGCTTCCCTTCCCCGGAACGCCTGAGCCGGACCACCCAGCGAGGCTTGAACTGGGTGATGAGCATGCAGAACCGCGACGGTGGCTGGGGAGCTTTCGATCGGGACAACACTCGTTCTTTCCTGACGCGTGTTCCCTTCGCGGATCACAATGCCATGATCGATCCCTCAACGCCTGATCTTACGGCGCGCGCGCTCGAATGCCTGGGCCGGTACGGGTTGGATGCGTCCCATCCGGCAGTGCGCCGCGCGGTGAGCTACCTTAAGCGTGCCCAAACTTCGGAAGGCGCATGGGAAGGACGCTGGGGCGTGAATTATGTTTATGGCACCAGCGGCGTCCTTCGGGCGCTTGAAACCGTTGGCTTGCAGCATGAGAAGTTCGCGCTTCGCGGCGCAGATTGGCTGCGCTCGGTGCAAAACCCTGACGGAGGATTTGGCGAATCCATTGCTTCTTACGATGACCCGTCGCGCAAAGGCATCGGCGAAAGCACGCCTTCGCAGACAGCCTGGGGATTGATTGGGCTGCTCGCGGCCGGCTCGCCTTCTGAGCCTGCCATCCTTCACGCTACCGAATTCCTGCTCCACCGGCAGAAAGAGGATGGTTCCTGGGATGAGGATCACTGGACCGGCACAGGCTTTCCGCGCGTGTTTTACCTGAAGTATCATCTCTACCGCATCTGCTTTCCCCTCTACGCTCTCGCCCGCCACAATAATTTGCTGCGCCGGTAGGCGCGTAAGCCCTCAGTTTTGGGATCGTAGCGCCGCCATCCCGGCGGCCAATGCCGGTAAGTTGGGGTCGTAGTGCCGCCGTCCCGGCGGCCAATGCCGGCAGGATGCCAGCGCCACAGCAACCGCCGAGCCCAAAACTGAGGCCTTGCGTAGGCGCTGCTTTTTCTCTTGCTCCCGCACGCCGACGGTACTAGCATAGGGCGTTCACTTGAACCGCACATCCTTACAACGGAGGGTCCCAGACATGCCCCATAAGCGCATCAACCGCCGCTCCTTCATCCGCACCTCAGCCGGCGCGGGCGTGACGCTCGCAGCCCGGTCGTTCCTGCTCGAAGCGCCCAATCTTGCAGCGGCCGGACGTCCCGTGCCTCCCAGCGATACCCTTCGCTTCGGCATGATCGGAATCGGCATGGAAGGTTCCGGCGTGCTTGCAACCTGCGTGCGACTTCCCGGTGTCGAGTGCGTTGCGGCGTGCGATCTTTACGACGGAAGGCATACCCTCGCCAACGAGATCATCAGCAAAGCCACCGGCAAGACCGTGCCCACCACGCGCCGCTACCAGGACTTGCTCGACAATAAGGAAATTGACTGCGTTGTGGCCGCCGTGCCCGATCACTGGCACAAGCAGGTCATCGTGGATGCGTGCAATGCCGGGAAGGATGTGTATTGCGAGAAGCCGATGACGCATAAACCTGAGGAAGGTTTCGAAATCATCGATGCGGCTGCGAAGAACGACCGGATCGTTCAGATCGGAAGCCAGCGCCGAAGCTCCATCGGTTTTGCAAAAGCAAAAGAACTCATCGATCAGGGCGTGATTGGAACGGTCGATTATGCGGAAAACCGCCTGGGACGAAACAGCCCCTGCGGCGCCTGGGTGTATCCGCCGCCGCCCGATCTTTCCCCCGCTAATCTGGATTGGGAAACGTGGCTTGGCGACGCTCCCAGGGTTCCCTTCAATCCCGTTCGCTTTGCCCGATGGCGCGCCTACAGGGACTACGGCGAAGGTTTGCCGGGCGATCTCTATGTGCACGCGTTGACCGGCATTCATTACGTCATGGGCGTCGATGCGCCAGCCATGCGAGCGTATACCTCGGGCGGTTTGTTCCGCTGGAAGGATGGGCGCGACTTTCCGGATCTGCAGAACACGTTCTATGAGTATCCGAATTTCCGTGCCGGCATTCTCATGACGCTCAGTACGCACGAGCCGGAGGTGACGCGTTTCCTCGGGACTCGTGGAATGATCAGCGTCTACGGCGAAGGCGACACCGTCATCGTCGAGCCCCAGGACGGCCAGGACCATGAACCGTGCGGTTACACCTCGAGCTTTCCCGAAAAATTGAAAGACGCCTATGACAAGGACTGGCACGAAAAGCACGATCCGAAGCTCGGCGAGTCGAAGCTGATTGAGGCGGAAAGCTATGTGTATCCGCCGGGCTATAGCGAATTTCGAGAGCACCTCTGGAATTTCTTCCAGTCCGTGCGAACGCGCCAGCCATCCGTCGAGGGTCCGGATTTTGGGAATAACGCCTCGCTGGGCTGCCATCTGTCGAACGTCTCATACTTCCATCGCTCCATCGCCGTGTGGGACGCCAGCAGCCGCAAGATCGTGGCGTCATGAAACTGCCCAATAAGGAAAGCCCCGCGTTTCCCTTGAATTTGTGCATTTCACACGCCGTTTCCCGAGCACTTCAGCAGCCGCCTCGGCGCCCCTGTATCAGGGCATGACTTCAGTCGTGCCGCAAAGATGCGGAAGGAAAAACGGCTTTACAGGCTGCGCGAAAAGGCCACTCTGTCATGCTGAGCGAAGCGAAGCATCTCTGCATTTCCTCGGAAACGAATGCTGCGATTCTTCGCTTCGCTCAGAATGACATTCGCGGCGTCGCATGGGCATGATGCGACTGCGCCGCCTGACGTGTGGAAAGGCTTGCCTTTCCGGACCTGAACTCCCTGATCGTTCCTTCTTTTTTTCCAGCG
>JASHON010000148.1 GCA_030041095.1 Terriglobia bacterium | reverse complement strand
CCGCGCCGGTTCCATAGGAGGCAAATTTGAGGTTGAGCTCGGGCTGCAGAAGGGCAACCTCATCCGCAATAGCCATGTCGGGGATGGCATGGCCATGCCCCCTGCCGCGGGAGAAGAAAAGAACGCTGAGGCCTCCCTTCAAGTTGGTGGCTCCCCGCCTCCAGCCGCGATGCCCCGCGGACGGCGCCCAGTCTGCGCACCGCTCGGCTACCGTCCCGCTTGGTCCTCGGGCCCGCTTGCCGCGTGGCGGCGGTTCGCCCACAGCCACTTGCCCACCTCCATGCCACCTCCGCCGAAGACCATCAGTGCCGCCGTGAGTCCGACCGCGCTGAGCGGGGCCCTTTCGGCCACGAGCAGGGCGATCATCCCCAGCGCCAGGGGAACCTCGTTCCGCAGCCTTCGCCAGGGGAACGGCCCAGGCTTGGCCCGCGCTACCCAGAAGCCGCCGTGACGCCACTTGGTTACGTACACGCCAGCTACGATCAGAGAGGCCATCGCTCCGGTGAAGACCGTCGCGCCCACCGGCAGGCCCTGCCTAGCCCAGCAAAAAGACAATATCGCAATGCATGCAACCACCAGCGCCAATTCGCCGAACGGGAACGGCCCGCGCTGCCGCAGCCCTCCCGCGCCGTTGCCGAACAGGGTTTGCATATCTCGGTGCCGTTTCTGCTGCTCCCAGGCGACCTCGCCGCGCGCCGAGGCAGGCGGCCCAGTCCCGCCGAGCAGCTAACAAAGCCACGACAGGTCCATGAGATAGTCCGCAGCGCCGGTATCGAGCGGCAGGGCTTCCGGCTCGTTCTCGCTCTCGTCGATCTGCTCCCCGACCTCTATGGACTGGCTGAGTGCTTCCTGGCCCAGCCAAGCGGCAGCGCCCGCTGCTACCTGGACGTAGTTGCCGGTGGCAATCCCCGCGCCGATGTTGTATTGGGCAATTTCCGTGTTTACCTCCGGGGTAATCGGCGATTGGCCAACCACGCTGTTGGACACGCTGAGTAGTCCGCCCGCCGCTCCTGCGTAGCCTCCGATGGCCGCAAACACGGTGTCAGCGGCGCCGCCGGTTATAACGCCGACGGCGAACCCCCCGAGGCCCAAATAGAGGTCCGGACTCACGAGGTATGCCACTCCCGTCTGGATAAACGCATTAGTAAACAGGGCGATTACCGGGTTGTAGCCAGGGGCGGAAGCGGTGGCGCAGAGGACGTACGTGCCCTCGGGCACGCCGAGTCCCGGCTGCCCGAGGCATGGGTGGGCAAGCCCCGTCACGTCCGTAAACGTGAACGGGTTGTCACCGGCGTACGAATAGGCGCTCATGGACTGCGGTTGGAAAATATCCGCCTGGGCAGGGTCAGGGCTGAGCCAGGTGTAATTCACCGACGAATACATCCGGTTCGGCGTGGGATCGAGCCCGGTTTCCGAATCCTGATGCTCCATGCCGGCATAGCGCTCCTCCACCTGCGTCCCGGCTACTTGCCAGACCTCGCCCCACGGATAATGCAACTCATCCTGCACCACGCTGCCCGAATAATCCGTCACGAAAGCCGCCGTCCCTTGGCTGTTAGCGTGCATGAAGTACGTCCCGCTGTTTTCGTAATGCGCCAAGTGCTGGTTGTTGAACACCACCCAACTGTTCCAGGCGGGGCCGGACCGATCCATGTACCCCACCTGGTTCCCGTCTTTGTCGTAGATGTATTCTTTGTAGTCGCTTCCGACGTGGCTCTCCACGCGCTCTCCAAAGGAATTATAAAGATAGGTCGCTGTCGAGCCGTTGTCTACCGAAATCAGTCTTCCTTCGGCGTCATATTGATAGCTATGCGTGCTGTTGTCCGTCAGATCGCCTGAGGCATCGTACGTGTAGCCGGAATTCGTGACCTGGTTGGTTGAGGAACTGAACTCATACTGCGGACATGGACCTTGCGTATTTTGATTCTGCGTGCAGGTTACATTCCCGTGTTGATCGAACGAATACGCCAGGTTGTACGTGGAACTCCCGGTGGCGACGGCGCTCGTGAGCCGATGCGTCGGATCGTAGCTGTAAGTTGCGGTATGGTCGAGGCCGGTATTCACGCTATCCTGGTAATACGTTCCCAAAACGCTACCGTCATCCTGCTGGCCCTCGGAGGGCGCGGCGCAGGATGTGGGATTACCCAAGCTTGCGTAGTAATTGTACACCCAGCAAGCCATCGAGGACGGGCTGCTTGACGTACCTAACTCGAGCAGATTCAATTGCAGCCGATTGTTGTACACATACGCTTGCTGAACCTCCGTGCAGCCTGAGCCGGCGCAGCCGTTCGTGATTGTGGCCGGCGTGCCTTGCGGCGCGTAAGCGATCGTGGCCAGCGTGGACGGATGCTCGGAGTCATTGAGCGAGCTGGTGATGCTCGAGATTTCTCCGGCGTTCGAAATGCTGTAAGTGATCGTATAATTCGCCGGGCTCGAATAATCGCTCACGTAGCCGCCCGGCGTGTGGTCGTACTGCGTTTGCCAAAAGATGCCGTCCGGGCAGTAGTAGGGCGTGCACTGCCAGAGATCCACAACGCGTCCGGCCGGATTGTAGCTCTCGACCGTGTTCACCAAGCCGCCGTCCGTCGACGTGTGCGTCAGGCGGCCTTTGCCGTTCGCGAGGGTGAAATAGTGATTGCTCACGGTGGTGTCCGTCTCATCGTAATAGTAATAAGCCGCAGGCGTTGAGTCCGAATAGCTCTTTTCGGTCAGGCGGCTTAAGGCATCGTAGGAATACGTGGTGGTGATGGCGCGGGCATCGGTGCGGCTGCAGACTTTGCTGGAATCGCCCGCGCAGAGGCCGCCCGAGGCTGTGGTGTAGTCATAATCCACCGTGCCGGCTTCCGGCGTGGTTTGGCTGGTCTCGCGGCCGAGGCCGTCGTAGGCGTAGGCGCGCGTCTGGCCGCCCTGGGTCACATTGATGAGGTCGTTCAGCGCGTTGTATCCATAGCAGGTGGCGAGCGAGAGGGTGCCGGAAGAATTTTCCTGGTCGATTTCGACGGGGTTGCCAAATACGTTCGTCCAGGTTTCCTGCTTGTCGCCCGCTTCGTCGACACTCAGCGTAGGATAGCCCACGGCGTTCGAGCACAACTGCGTTCCGATTCCGCCCGCGCCCGTGACGGCGGAGCCGTAATAAGTGTAGGCTACGTTGCCGTCCGGATCGGTTTGAGCAAGCTGGCGGTCGAGACCGTCATAAGCGTAGGACGTGCTGCCGTAGGTGGGATCGCTGGTGCTGCGGTAGGGATTGGTTTTGCTGGTCAGCCGGGCTTGCGCATCGAAGGTGGTGCCAACCTTCGTCGCGCCTGCGGGATCGCTGTCCAGGACCTGGCTCGCCAATTGGCCCCAACTGTCGAGCAAGGTTTCCGTATGCACGCAGGAGCTGCAGGAGGACGACGGTGTAGTGTCGTCAACGTTCCGATATTGGTCCACTTCGGTCGCGCCCGTGTAAGTGGTCAGCGTCCAGGCGCCGTCGGGCATTTCGGTTTCTGTGGGGCGGTTGAGCGGGTCAGCGAATTGATACGTCGCCGTCTGGCCGTTCTGATCGGTGGCGGAAGCGCGCTGCCCGGTGCCGAAATAATAGCTGTATTGGATGGTGCCGGAAACAGGCAGCGTCACCTCGGTCTGATAAGCGTTCGTCGGACCGGAAGGCGAGCCGTTGACGAAATTATCGGCGTAGCTATAAGCGGTGGTATTTCCGGCCGGGTCAGCCGTTTGCACCAGTTGGCCTGTGGTGTCGTAATCATTCGTGGTGGTGAGATAGGCGCTGCCGCTCACCCAGAGGCTGACTGTGGTCGGATTGCCGCGAACGGTGTTGCCGGTTCCATAGTTGGTGTCGTCGTGCTGCACCACGCCGGTGACAGAGGTGAGCGGCGTCGAGTCATAGGAGGTCCGGGTTTCCGCCTGCTTCGTGCCGTTTTGGTACGTGATCTGGTCGGTGGGGCGGTTCAGAATATTGGCGGCGATGTAAGCCGAGGAATTCAGATAAGTGGTGTCCCATTCCCGGTTGGGCGTGGATCCGAACCCGCCGGTG
>JASHON010000147.1 GCA_030041095.1 Terriglobia bacterium | reverse complement strand
TGCAAGAATGTGCTGGCAATGAAAGGGTTAACCAGTGGTTGGCAGCGTGATTCCGGACTGCGTTTGCAGCGGCATGTACCAGTTCGTCATTTCCATTTGAGACATCAGCAGAATTTGGGAATGACGCTTGAATGGGAGATTCGCACCGCACCCTCCCCTCTGAGAGCGTACGGTCGCTGCCCAGGATCGCCACAGGAACTTTTCAGGGCAGAGCTAGAAGGTATAGCTGATGCCAGCGCTGAAGGTTGCGTTATTCTTGCGGCTGGCTGGCGGGGGATTCGACACATACAAATCAAGGTAGCTGATTTGGAAGGAAAGCTTCTTAAAGAGTGGAGCGGCGAGCGACGTCTCCGTATCGAAGTTGTACTGGCCCGTTTGGGACAGGTTCGGATAGAAGTTGACATCATGATTGAGCACGACAGACTTCCATACTTTGTAAGTGAGCTTCCACCCTATCAGCGGTTCAGCGCTTTGAAGCGACGGCGTGCCCGCCGTGAGATAGTTCGTATTCACGAACGTCATGCCGCCCAACACGCTAAAAGTTGCCCGCGGAGATTTGATCAGATCGCGGCCAAAGCCACCGCCCACCGTCTCCCGGCCCCGGATGCCCTCGGGCTGGACGTAATCAAACTCGCCCATAACAAACACGAAGTTATCGGCGTCAGCGCCGAACAGCCGATCCTGGCGAAGCGCCGTGCTGAACGTGTTGGATGAAATGCTGACGCCGGTCAGCGTGTCCTTGGTGTGGGCGAGAACGGTGGCGAGGGAATAGACGGTTCGCCACTTCGGATTCATGCCGGGAATGTTTGGCTGTAGCCGGGTGGCGTTCACAGTCGCGTTCAGCGTGCCCGATTGGGTGTTCCCTGTTTGCAAACTATATCCGGCACTTGCTGTTCCTGCCCAGTTTAACCACGGCATCGAGCTCAACGTCTGCTGGTATTGTTGGAATGTTGCGGCTGGATAAATCACCGTGAAAGACTTGACGGGCGGAGCGTTGGGGGCAGGGACGACTTCCCACTGGCCTTTGGAAGTCAGGCGCAACCTTCCGTGGACCGTATTCCCGTTTTTTTGCAAAGCCACCGCAGGCACGACGGTGGAAAACGACTGAATCTGACTCCCAGGAACCGTCACTGGACCGGCAGTCTTAGAGTGGAAAACAAGGCTTTCGCCGACGACCTGATCCCACTTTCCTTTCAAGGTCTCTCCATTCTTGAGGACGAGCGTATCAGCACGGCCTATGACCGCACCGAAGAGCGTGACAAGCACAAGAATCAATGCCGTCAGGGGCATTCGGCCAACTGGGCATCCGCTGGAATTCATACGTTAACCTCTCCGGACTCGAACAAACTCCATCTACCGTATACAGATTGTTGTGAATAGAGATGCTTCGGACTTAGCAGGCTGCAGAAAAACCCGGCGCTGCCGTGAATGGCGCGCCGGCGTCTTGCCGGCCTCCGTTGAATTGAAGGGAGTTGCCGGCTGGAAGCCGGCGCTGCGTCAACTCCCCAAAAGACTTTTCCCGCAGCCTGTTAGAGCATACCACGCTCTTTCACCTGGAGATACTGGTTCACAAGGCCGGACGAGAGCTGCCCTGGGAAAAGCTCCATTGCCAGCGCGCCATTCTCACGCAACCGGCGAAGCAAGGCCGCGCGGCGGCCAAGCATGTCCTTGGCCACTACGTAGCTGTACATTTCCTCCGGCGAGCCCGGCCTGCGTGCAGCGAGTTGGCGGAGCGCCGGGTGAGCGATGGCTATGAAAAGAACAAGACTGCGATGCGCCAGGCGGTGAGCGTTCTCAATGACCGCCGGCACGTCTGACGTCTCAGGAAAGTCTGTGAGCCATACGATCAGGCAGCGCCGCTTGAGGCCGCTCAGAAGTGTCAGCGCGGCACGGCGATGGTCTGCTTCCACCATTTCTCCCTTCACGAGCGCAAGCTGTTCCAGCAAAGCGCGCAGGTGCGGCGCCCCACGCCCGAGTGGCAGGCGAAACTGAATGCGACGTCCGTACGCCAGAAGGCCGATCGCATCGCCGGAATGGAGGGCTACTTGAGCCAAGCTGAGAGCGGCGCCCACGGCGCAATCCAGCTTGGTTTGCCGGGCGAGATCATCGTCTGTGCGCGCGAGCATCAGGCGTCCGGCGTCCAGCACGATCCACACGCTTTGGCTTCGCTCAGCCTGATATGTTTTGCTCACGAGTTTCGCGCGGCGCGCCGTTGCCGTCCAACAGATATTTCGAAAATCGTCTCCATCGCGATGATCCCGCAGGCTCTCGAACTCCTGTCCCAGACCCGAAGCCCGCTTCAGCCGCCGCTCCATCTCAATCTGGCGGCTACGGATGAGATAGAGCGTCTGTTTTCTCGCCGCTTGAAGGTCCGGATAAACTCGAACGGATTGTTCGAGGTCGACTACGGCACGCCGCTCGGCAAGGTGGAGCGAGCTTTGATAGCGAAGATAGGCGCGTCCGGCCGCGGCGTCGCCTCGCGTGACGGGATCGATCCGATATTCAATATGCGCCGTGCCTCGCGGCGGTATTGTCACTGCCAATTCGTGCAGCTCCGGCCGCAGCGCACGCGGCAAATCGTCAAGCAACGCCACATGGATCCGGATGTTTCCTGCCTGTGTAACCTGCAACGCTATGGCCGAGCTCGCCCCCAGTCCAACAGGCGCCTTCCAACTTCGTGAAACCTGGATCAAGTGAGGCGAAGGCAATCGGCGATAGTCCAATATCCACAGGACAACCAAAGCTGCGTCCCAGATGGCCATGCCGTAAAGATACCGCGCGTCCCACCAAGCCGGCCCGGTCCAGACCAGACCCACGATCAGTGCTAAAAAGAAGCGTTGCCCGCAGGCTGCGGAAGCGCGCCCTGCCGGCCGCGCATTTGCAGTTTGCGGTAAAGGAACGATGGTCGAAGCGTCAGGCACCATGCCTCCAAAGGCAAGCCGTGGTCAGAGCGCTGCCGGCAAAAGCGTGTGGCCGGAGCTCCGCGCAGGCTGCTTCACGCCGCTGGTCGTTTCCTGGCTGTCGGTTCTCTTCTCTGCCCTTCACTTCGGTATTTCCACCTGCTCCAGAACGTCCTGGACGACGCGATCCGCGGACATTCCTTCGAGATCCGCTTCAGGTCTTACGACCAGGCGATGGCGGAGGACAGGAGGCGCGGCCTTCTTCACATCGTCGGGAATCAGATAGTCACGTCCGTCCAGCGCCGCAAGCGCCTTGGAGGCCAGCATCAGATTCACGCCGGCGCGCGGGCTTGCTCCTAAGTTCAGCGCCGGCCATTCTCGCGTGCGCCGGATCACGTCTGCAATGTATGTAAGGAGCGAAGGCTCAACATGGACAGCAGCCACTTCGCGGCGCGCTCGAAGCATCGAATCCTGCTCCGCGGGCCGCAGGTTCATGGATTCCAGGTTGCGGGAATCAAAGCCATTTTGATACCGGTTCAGAATCTCAACCTCATCCTCCACCGACGGGTAACGGATTGAGATCTTGAGGAGGAACCGATCGAGTTCGGCCTCGGGAAGCGGGTAGGTGCCTTCGAACTCAACCGGATTCTGAGTGGCGAAAACAGTGAAGAAATTTGAAAGTGGATAGCGCACTCCGTCCATCGTCACCTGCCGCTCCTCCATGGACTCCAGCAGAGCGGCTTGCGTTCGTGGAGGCACGCGGTTTAATTCGTCCACAAGAAGCAGGTCCGTAAAGACCGGCCCGCGGTGGAAGGCAAACGTTCCCGAACCCAAGTTGAAAATATTGGCGCCGAGAATATCCGCCGGCATCAAGTCCGGCGTACATTGCACGCGCTGGAATTGGAGCCGGCACACCTGCGCAAGCGCCTTGACGGCAAGCGTCTTGGCGGTGCCCGGAACGCCTTCGAGCAAAGCATGACCGCTGCAGAGCAGGACGGCAAGAAGCTGCCTGATGGCTTCTTCCTGGCCTACTATCACTTTGCTGAGCTCCTCGCGAACGTGGGAAGCAAGCTCAGATGCTTCGTGCCCCATAATCTCCCTCCGCCAGACCTAACTCCGCGGCGCCGTCATGGAGGCGTTGGATGAGCCGCAAAGCGTCGCGCTCCGGCAAACCTCCAGCTTCAACGGCCCGTTCGCACTCGAGAAGCGTCTCTTGAAGGCCGAACGGAATTCGGTCACGAAAAGTGCGCACCGCACCTAGCAACTCCTCGCCCTTGCCGCCGGCAGAACGCGCCCGCGCGTGACTCTCCACTTCGAATTGAAAGTGCTGATAGGCAAATTGAACGGCGCCTGAAGCGCTTCCTTTCCGGCGATATAGATTTCCTAAAGCGTCGACGAATTCCATCGGCGAAAGCCGATCGCCAGACGCTTCGACAGACCGCAAAGGCCCCGCACGCCTTCCGAAAGTGAAAAGCGCCGCCGCCAGCAGCAAGGCGATCTGCAATCCGGCCCAGGGCATCGGCGTTGCGCCGAGATAGCCCCAGAGCGTCTTCCGGTCGCCGTGAAAATATTCGTCCCACAAGATCAGGGGCGCTGCGGGTAAAGCTGCGGCATTCAGGCCATGGAAGCGTTGGGCTCGCGCAAAAACGCCGGCCAGCATTGGGGAGAGCGTTCTCGACCGCCCCCATTGCGGTCTGGCCGGTTGACGTTCCCTTGCGAACGCTGACGCCCCGGTCGTTACCAACTCGACCGAATTGAGGAAGAACACCAGGTTCGATGCCTGGGTTAATCCGTAATTCGTCAGCGGGCTGGCGCTCGCCCACCAAACAACCTCACCGCGCCCGACGCGGTATGCTACGACCGTTGCGCCCGCCTTATCGCCATAAACACGTTCGACGGCTGGGCCAAGAGCCGGGAAACGCGCGGAGCTCATCATCGAGAGTTCAGGCGCTCCGAAGGTAAGAGGTGACGGTACCTCGGCCCCGTAGGACTCCGTTCGTGCATATTTCCCTCCAACGGTCTTTGCCTGTACGCCCAGTATCTGCGCTCCCATCCAACCGGTCGCAATCACCACCCCGCCTGCCGCAGCAAAAGATTGGATAGCCGCTCCATCTTCCGCTGATGGCAGAATCACCGGAGAGGCGAGAATTAACACCATGCTGCGCCTTCCTTCCGGGTGCGGCAGATCAGCCGGAGGAGCCGTCCAGCGCTCGACATGAAATCCCATTTTTTCGAGGAGCAGGTAGGCTGCCTTCGCCCCGCCACTGGCCGCGGAATAACTGGAAGCAAACGGCGGAGCAAAGCGGGCTGAAGGCGGGATAAGAAACGCCGTTGTGAACGCCGCCACCAGAACGACGACGCCCGCGACGATCAAGATCTTGCGGTCGCCGGGTTCAAGGCCAGCTTGCATCCTATCTCCTCCGACTTCTCAACCACAGCCCAGAAATCCTGGGCAGAAGCTGGCGCACCGGCGTACCAGATGCGCTCGAACACGGACGTCATCTCTGCGAGAGCGTCGCGTTCGGATGCGTTCCCGGCAAGCAGAGAAACGTACTCGCGCGGCGTGCGCCAACGGTCAATCGGCCGCGCGCTCAGGTGCGCCCGGCGTTCGATTGTGGCCCAGTAAGCAAGGCGAATCGCCTCCCGGTACTTCCCTTGAGCCGATTGCTCCATTGCTTCACGAGCCCCATCACGCCATGTCTTGGGCAACGCGCGCGGATGCTCGAAGTGAATTCGAGGCACGGGCTGTTTCGAGCGAAGCGTGCGACTGATCCCGAAAATGAGCAGAAAAGCCAGCAACCCGATCACCAGCCACAGAAGCAGCGGCCGTGTGTGAAAGGGCGAGCGCAAACCACCGAACAACCGCACCATGATGCGCCAGATCCACGCTCGCGCCCGCGCCATCCACCGCTCGAACCGCGTTGGTCCGCGTACCCCGGCGAATTCGCGACGGCTCAAGATCCCGGCAAGCACGGATCGGGCGGCCGCAACTTGAAAGCTGGCCGGACGCTCCAGCGCCTGCGCATCACCGATGAGCGTGTTGAGCCGGCGTGCCGTTTGCGCTGCGTCTCTTGAAGCCCGGGCCGGATTGGCCTGAACCGATAGCAATCCACTTCTAAGCCAATTCGTCGTGACAAGGAACCGCTGGCCTCGCACCTCAACTCGCCAATCGCGGGGAAGCTGAGTGGCCAGCCGTTCGGCCAAGCGCGGATGCGCAGCAAGGCCTTCCACCGATTGCTTCCATTGGTCGAGTGTTGCGATATAAGCGGCAAGGTTGAGCGTGCCGTGGGATTCGTCTCGATTGTGCCAGGACGCCGTGCCAAGCGAGTTGATGGGCGCGCCAGCCAATACCACACGCGCAGAAAACGCGCAGCAAAGCGCAATGGACAGGGCAGCAGCCTTCGGCGCGCTGATCCCCGGCCCGAGACGCCCGTCCATCCAAAAACCGATTTCCGGGGCTCGATCAAACTTGATCATCATGTTCGACTACGCTACGCCTTCCCTGCCCAGCATGAGCTGAAGATCAAAGCCCTCTTTGCGTACCCGGGCATCGTAGTAGAGAAGGACCAGAGCAATCGCCAGCAGCGGACCGCTGATCGCATAGCCTAACGCGCCCGCCAGCGCCGCTGGAACAGCCAGCCCCACAGGCAGCGCCGCCAGCGGGAATCCCATGAGCGCTCCTGCGATGTAGACGGGAACTTGAAGCGCGAATCCGATGATCAATTGGATCAGTATCATCAGTACCACGGTTAAGAATATGCGGCCGACGAAGCCTTTAGTGAGGGCGAAGCTGCGCTTGAGAGCTGCGAGCGGTCCCAAAGGTTCCAGCATGAGCGCTGGAATGGAGACGGCCAATCGGAACAGCAAAATGGTCGCAACAGCGAATGCTACGAGCACCGTACCCACCATGACAACTCCAATCACGATTCCTCCCGCCAAGCCGGCGTGACTCCGCATGGCCAAAACTGACGCAGCGCCACCAATGAGAAACGCCACGATGAAAACCAAAGCATAAACGCCAAGGGCAATGAGTCCCGCCAAAAACCACATGCCAATCAATGACAGGACCCGGCTCTTCAAGCTGCGATAAGCCCTCTGAATTCCGCTCGCGCCTTCGAGGTAAACACCGGAGACGGCAAAGGTGGCGGCAGCCAGCGCAATGGAATGGATTAAGGTGTCAACAATGAACAACAGATAGATGGCGACGAACAATTCAAAGACGGCGGGAGACGGAGACCATGGCGCCGGCGAGGCAGTCGGATGCGGGAATCCAATCACGCCGAAGCGGTTGCGCAGGTAAACGCTGTAAAGGACCTGAGCCGTCGCCGCAAAGACTTCCGGAAATACCATGATGCCGACCAAGAGCCAAAAATACTTGCGGTAGAGGGTGACCGTGCGGTCCAGAAGCTCGCCCAGGCTCATTGGGCCAAGCTGCGCAGTGCTCATCTCAAGTCGCTCCTTCACGCCGCCTTGCTGCGCCTTCAATGATCAGAGGATGTGGCGGTTAGTATATCTTATTAGATGAGAGACCATCTGAATGTCTATGTCCAAAAAACACAGCGACATTATCCAAAAACAATTCACGAAGACGACGGAGGCTTTTTCCGAGTTCGCGCCGAGAGATACTGCGGAGATGCTCGCGGTTCGAGTCGATCTCGTCAAACCTCAGCCACACGAGCTGTCGCTCGACGTCGCCTGCGGTCCGGGGACCTTGGTGCTTGCGATGGCGCCTCGAGTGCTCTTCGCGCGCGGTATTGATCTCACACGCGCCATGCTGCTTCAGGCTCGCCGGTTCCAGGCCCAAGCAAACCTTGTCAACGCCTGCTTCGATCGCGGCGACGCCGAACAGCTTCCCTATCCTGACGCCTCCTTCCACGTCGTCACGTGCCAGTTCTGCTTCCATCACATGCCCAAGCCCACCGCCGCTCTCAGGGAAATGGCGCGCGTCGCACGGCCTGAAGGCCGGGTGATGGTGATTGACAGCGTGGCGCCGGAAAGCGATGAGAAGTGGGAATTACACAACCAGATCGAGCGCAAGCGAGATCCCTCGCACACGGCTTCGTTGCGATTGACCGACTTTCTTGCGATGTTCGAGGGGCTCAGCCTTCGGGTGGCTCGGCAGAGGATCCGGCGGCAGACGCGCTCCTTTAATCAATGGATGTTGCGCGCCGGCGTGCCTTCTTCCCACGAGCGCTATCGGGAAGTATGCCGGATGATGGAAGAATCGATTGCGGGAGATACTGCAGGCTTCTCCCCGCAGCCGAACGGTGGCGACCTCACCATCGTTCACCATGAGGGCATGTTTTTGCTGGCGCGGGAGGAAAACTCGCCATAGTCGTGCTACTGGCCAAGCCTGAAGGCTCCTTCATCCGCGAACTGGGGGTAAAATGAAAAAAGAGCGGCTCATCCTAAATCTACAAAACTCTGCCGCTAAAAAGGAGATGGTGATGGTGAAACGTTTTGCTCTTATTGTGGGTCTGATGATCGGCATCACGAGTCTGGCATCATTTGCGATGGGCGCCTCGAATCGGAAGGAGGACGTGGCTCGAATTCAACGATCAGCGGAAATCTTCCACGAAATCATGTCAACTCCGGACCGGTCCATTCCCAGGCAACTGCTCGCATCAGCCAGTTGCATCGCGATCATTCCGGGAGAAAAACAGTTTGCTTTCATGTTCGGCGGGAAGTACGGCAAGGGGCTTGTGACTTGCCGCACAGCACGGGGATGGAGCCCTCCCGCGTTTCTGGCGATCGGTGGGGGAAGCTACGGTTTTCAGATCGGAGGTTCATCCACGGATATCGTGATGGTTTTCCGCAGCCGTCGCGGACTGGATAGCCTCCTCAGTGACAAATTCAGGATCGGGGCGGGTGCGACGGCGGCGGCCGGTCCGGTGGGTCGAGACGTATCGGCCGAGACCGATATCGCCTTGAAAGCCGAGATTCTTACTTATGCTCGCAGCCGGGGCGTATTTGCAGGCATCAGCCTTGACGGCGCCGTCGTCAGGCCAGACCAACATGGGAATGAATCGCTTTACGGCCATAACGCCCGGACCAAGCAAATTGTGGATGGTGATGTACCCGCACCTGCCGTCACACGTTCGTTGACCGCAGAGATCTCGCGGTACGTGGGTCATAAATCGCAGGCGACCAAGAAGAATGGTTGATGCTCGTTCAGGCTCCTGTCGGAATGGCGTCAAGAGGAACCAAGGGGGCTTGCAGGTCTGACTCCAGCACCTCAACCAGGCCCGATCCTCCTGCCCGGTTGACGCCGGGAAGATATTCTGCCAAAGCCTTGCGAATGAGCTGCCCGGTGGGCATTTCAGCTTCAGCGCCAGGAAGAGATTTGGCGCGGGAAATCATTTCCGCCGCGGCCACAAGGCAGACGAGCGGTCTACCCATCGTCGCCGAGCCTCGCTGGTGGTGCCGCGCTGCCACTTCAATGAGCGGAAGCGGGAAACCGAGGCGCGTGCCGAGCAGCGCCCCAATCTCGCAGTGGTCTGTGCCAAATTGGCGGCGTTGCGATTCTACTCCGTCGCCGAACCTATCGAACAAAATATCCTGCTTTCGCCTAGCTTCACGTGAATGAAACGTCAAGAACGGCAGGATTCCCACATCATGGAACAAGCCTGCCAAAAATGCCCATTCCGGCGAGGAATATGCCGCCCACTCGCCAATCCGCCGGCTTGACTGAGCCACGCTTAGGCTGTGGCGCCAGTAGAGCCGCCGCTCACGCTCCGGCACGGTGCTGCCTGTATGCTTGATGAGCCAGCACGCAAAGATCAACGTTCGCACGAGGTCCGCATCCATGATGCTCACAGCCTGCTCCAGGCTGGAAACAGGTTGAGAAAGGCTAAACAGAGACGAATTGCACAGCTTGAGCGCCTCTGAGACGAGGGTCTCATCTTCCCTGACTGCTTCTCCAAGCTCCCGAAGATCAACCGGGGCTGCGCTCAGTAGGTGAGCGATGCGTGCGATGGGGAGCGGAGGCTCGAAAAGGGCAGTCTCTGCTCGAAGAGATGTGCTTTGGGACGCCGGGGTCCCATCTCGATCCGCGTGAAGGGCGGCGTGTTCGTCTTCGACTGGCATAAAGGCCCCAGCAGGCGTGAACACCTCACAGGCACTGTCGTCTCGGGCGACAGGGACGATGACGGTTGCCGATGGAACCCATCGTGGCAGCTCCGCGGGCGCTGCAAGTGCTCTCACTTGTAGTATCGGCACTGGCAGGGCTATCTTTAAGCCCAGACACGAGACGCAGGAATCCTTTACGGCGTCATTTACCACTCCATTCCCTGCGGTCGCGGCCCTGCGTGCGGCAAGCGAAACAGAAGATGGCCCGTGATGGAAGAATTCTCAAGACGGACCCATAAATGTTCTGTTGAAATGGCCGCCCGGGCTCTTTCGGCCCGGTTCGATTCCACCCAATCGGTAACCGTGCCAGCCAATTCCTGCACGCTATTAGGGCATTCCAACACAGTCTCGCTCGGGCGCGCCATGCGCCGGAATTCTTCAAGCGCCTCCTCTATTTCCGCTTCACCGATCACGCAAGGCTGGGTGTTGCTCCGAAGAATCTGCTCGAGAGCCCGCAGCGAGGTGAAATCGATTCCGTCCGAGAAAGCTACATAAAGCATTCGGCTATTCGGCATGAAGTGCACCAAAGCCATTCGGGAAGCCTCAAGGATGGCGAGGGGCGCCAACCCCGCGCATTCGGCAAAGCCGGCGGTCTGCGCAAGATGAAAGACGGGTAAACCCCATTGCACGCCCAAAGCGGACGTGAGTTGCTCCTCCGTCACGAGACCCTGCTGGCGCAGCCAGTCACCCAACCGGCCCGCCTGGGATTCGCGCTGCGCCTTAAGCGCTTCCTGAAGGTGCTGGCTGCTGATCAGCCCTTTTGAGAGCAACAGAAGACCCAGCGGCAGCCGGTAGCGAGTGGACTTTCCGCGATTCGGCCGGAGATCGAAGCGCTCAAAAGCTTCCCGGGCGCCTTCCTCAAAACACTCCGTGGCGCAGTACCAAGCTTCATTCAGCCAAAGGCCCTTCGGTTGGCGAAGTCGGCGCATCCAAAGGCTTCGGGCCCACGGGCAATTTGCGTTCGCGCATTTCAGCCGCGAAGTCTTATGGCTTCGAACGGCGGTCGGAGATGCGACCATAGAGCTCCCTGCCAGCAACCGTGCGAATCACGGCGGACCGGTTCATTTTCGCAATGACTCCAGCCTTTCCTTTCGGCTCGCCAGGCCCGTAACACGAAGGCCATAATTGCCATCAACCGTCACGACTTCGCCCCGGGCGATGACCTTATTCCCAATCACCAGCTCCACCGGATCCTGAATCTGCTGATCGAGCTCCACTACGCTGCCCGGCACGAGATTAAGCACGTCACCCAAGAGCATTTCTTTGCCGCCAAAGCGAAGTGTGGCTTCCAGTTCTACGTCCATGAGCAGATCAAGATTACTGTCTAGCGGCTTGGCGGCCGGCGGAGATGCAGGAGGCGGAGTTACCTCGTGTTCGAGCGCGGTTTCGAAATCCTGGCTCAGGCGCGCCTGAAGCGCAACGGAGGCGCCGGCCGCAGCGCTAAATCGATAGGTCGACTGGACCGCGCTGGCCCACGAGGGCTCTTGCGTTTCCGATGCCTCGAGCTCGCCGTCCGTCCCCAGCCAATCCCTCATGGGGATCAGCGTGGCGATCTGCTGGAAAAACTGAACGAGTGCCTCGCGCGCCTCCGACGTAAGCGATGTCTCGGAGTCGTTTGAAGCTCCGAGCCACCCGGCCAGGCGTAAAGCCTCCGCAGCAGAGAGGAAGATGGCTTGTTCTCCCGCTTTGCCCCCGAAGAAGCGCATCCATAAACCCTCGGGCATGGTTGTGGGCGGGACCGAGTCGCCGCCTTCTATGGCGAGTGGAGCTAACGTGACTTCCTCTTTTCGGAATCGCGTGAGGCCCTCGGCCATGAGCTTGCCCCACAACTCCAGGTACTCCATCACGCGCTGTGTTGGTTTGAAAGTCTCTGTCGCGTTCATTCGCTCACCCCCTCAGACGGGTATGGGACGGCGTATTTCTGCTGAATCAGGCTGCCGCGCTGCCTTCCTTTTCGGATCGGATATCCAACGAACATCAACCGTCCGGCAACGGTCATCAGCGCCGGGCGGCTCACTGGGTGGCCAATCTGAAGAATCTGGCCGGGCTCGAGCTCGAACAAATCCCTTCCCCTGATCCTTGTGGACGGAAGGAGCATCTCGACGGGCAGTACGGCGTTCTTAAGCCGCTCGCCCAATTCCGCCTGCGGCGCACGCGAGAGGGAGTGTGCGCGCGCGTTCCTTTTCGCCAGCTTTCTCAACAGCAGCGACGATACCGCCCCGGGAAACGCCATGGTCAGCGTGCTGAAGACCTCGCCCATGCGCATTTCGAAGCTGAGGAAGAGCACCTTCTCGTGGGGCGGCATCAGGCGATGCAGGTCCGCGGGACGGTGGGCCTGGCGAAAAGAAAAATGAACTTGCGCCACCTCGCGCCAAGCCGCCTGAAGCGAATCGCAGATGACCGTATCAAGGACGTTCTGAATGAGCCTTTCCTCGATCTCCGTGGCGGGACGCGCAGGAACTGAGGCTTGGCCATCACCTCCGAGCATCATATCGATCAGCGCATAGGTAAAGGGGAAGTCCAGGCTCACAATAGCGACCGCATCCGGCGGCTGCAATTGAAACGTGAATAGGAATATCTCTGCGGGAAGGCTCTGCGTGAACTCTGAATACGGAACTTCATCTACCGACATGGGATTCACTTCCACGTTTCCCTGCAGGTAAGCTGAGAGTTGGTGCTTAACGTCGAACGTGAAAGCCTCATGAAGCTGTGCGATATCCCGAACCTGTTGCTTGGAAATGTGGGACGCTTTCCCGAAAAAGAAAGGCGACGCTTTTCGCTTCGGGCGCGCCTCTGCCGCTGCCGCCCTCGTATCACGCGCGTTGCGCAGAAGCGCGTTGATCTCTTCCTGGGTGAGAATTCTCTCCACGCTACACTCTCTTCTCGGTCCCGCCAGGATGCCGTCCGTCTTCCCGTTCGCGCTCGCCGAGCAGCTCTTGCATCCGCGCTCTTAGCCGGGCCATCGCTGCCGAATGAAGCTGTGAAACGCGGCCCTCGCCGACATGCAAGACAGCTCCCACCTCCTTCATGGTGAGCTCTTCTTTGTAATAAAGAGCCAGAAGCTGGCGCTCCCGCTCCGGCAGCTCATCGACGGCTGTGGCAAGATGCTCTCTTAACTCGGATTGCAAACAGTAATAGTAAGGATCTTCGTCCGGTGAGTTCGGCGCGTATTTGAAAACCTGTTCCCCCCTTCCGTCTTCCTGCTGGATAGCCTGGAGGCTTCCAAGGTTCAATCCGCGCAGGTCGCAGAGGAGGGTGCGCAATTCGTCGATGCCCATGTGCATCTCGTCGGCGAGCTCCTGCTCCGAAGGCGAACGATCGAGCGTCTGACGGAGGCGCGAGTGTGTCTCTTCGAGCTGCCGAGCCTTGCGCCTTACGGCGCGCGGACTCCAATCCAACTCCCGCAGGCTGTCCAGGATGGCGCCGCGAATGCGCAGTTCAGCGTAAGTCTTCACCTGCGCGCCTCGCGACGCATCGAAATTGCGAATGGCTTCGAGCAGGCCCACGATCCCCGCGTTGATGAGATCTTCCAACGGGATATGCGGCGGCAGACGATCGTGGATTCGTCGGGCAATATATTGCACTTGCGGAAGATTGTCCAGGATCAGCCGGTCCCGCTCTTCCTGGTCAAGGTTAGAGACTTCCTGGTACCTTCGTTTGGCAACTTTCGAGGGCGACATGCGTAGCCTCATCGGACTTGGGAATCACCCATCGCGGATCAGCCTTCAGTCCTCAATGAACGACTCCCATGGACTGCACGGTAACCGAATTCGGAATCTCCGCCGGCGACAGCACAGAAAGCTTGGGCAAAAACGGTTCAAGCAGCCGGCGAAGGTGGAAGCGATCGGGCGAGCTGCACAGAAGCGCCGGGCATGCCAAAGCAAGTTGCTCTCCCATAAACGCGCGCAGCCCGTCTAAGATCCGGCGTGTGGCCGTAGACGCCTGGACTCCGCCCGCACGTCCCGGTGTTCCTGGCGACTCGAACGCCTGATGAATCTGTTCTTCAAGATGCGGATCGAGTGTCACCACCATCAGCTTGCCCTCATCGTTGAGCAAGGGTTGAATCAACTGGCGCGAGAGCGCCTGGCGCGCCACTTCCACCAGCATCACCGGATTCTTGCTGGCCGCCGAGCCGTCCAGCAGGGCCTCCAGGATAGTCGGTAAGTCGCGAATGGAAACCTGCTCTCGAAGAAGCTGCTGCAGTACCCGATGTACCTCTCCCAGACTCAGCACCTTGGGAACCAATTCCTCTACCAGCTTCGGGTGGCTCTCTGAAAGCGAGTCGAGCAGGCGCTTCGTCTCCTGACGAGTGAGAAGATCGTGAGCGTAACGCTTGATGATCTCGGCCAGATGCGTCGCGATCGCGGATGTCTGGTCTACGACGGCATAGCCACCGGCCAGGGCCCGCTCGCGAAGGCTTGAATCGATCCACTTCGCGGCCACACCGAAGGCCGGCTCGCGAGTGTCTTTCCCCTCGAGCGGCGGAGCCTTCGCCTCTGCGCTAATGGCGAGCAGCGAATTTCCTTCCGTCTGCCATCGGGCGATTTCGGCGCCCCGCAACTTGACGATGTACTCATGAGCCGGCAATTGAGGATTATCGGTAATATGAACGGGTGGAATAATGTAACCAAGCTGGAGCCCGAGGTGGCGCCGCAAGGCCCGGATCCGTTTCAGCATCTGCCCGCCCTGGTGTTCGTCCACCAAGGGGACGAGCGCGTAGCCAACCTCCATGCTGAGTTCGTCGAGCTTAGGAATGGCCGGAGCCGCCTCCCCCGCCTTTGCCTTTCCGCCTGCCTCTTCAGCTCTTTGCGCCGCCTCTTCCGTCATGGATCGCGAGCGTGACTGGCGAGCCAGATAGGCCATGATGCCCGAGACCAGAAAGAACGAGAATTTGGGAAGGCCGGGAATGAGACCGAGCGAAAACATGACGCCCGCCGCGATCCAAAGCGGCCGGCTTCGGGGAAGAAGTTGCCGTCCCAGGTCCGCTCCAAGCGTGGATTCCGAGGACGCACGCGTGGCCACCATCCCTCCTGCAACGGAAATCAGAAGCGAGGGAATAATGGTGACCAGACCGTCGCCGACGGTAAGAATGGTGTAGGTGCGTAACGCCTCCTGGAACGACAGGCCGAGATAAAAGATGCCAATGAGGAAACCTGCGCCAATATTGATGGCTGTAATCAGGATGGTTGCGAGGGCATCGCGCTGGCTGAAACGCGCGGCGCCGTCCATCGCTCCGTAGAACTCTGCCTCGCGCGCAATCTGCAGGCGCCGCGTGCGCGCCTGCGCCTCATCAATCAGCCCGGCCCCAAGGTCCGCATCAATGGCCATCTGTTTGCCCGGAAGAGCGTCGAGCGTAAAGCGGGCCGTCACTTCCGCAATGCGGACCGCGCCATGATTGATGACAAGATACTGAATGGCGATCAGCGCCAGAAAAATGACAAAACCCACAACGTAGTTACCGCCGACGACGAATTGGCCAAACGCTTCGATCACCTTTCCGGCGGCGGCCGGGCCCTGACTGCCATCCAGCAAGATGCGGCGGCTGCTGGCCAGGTTGAGCGATAAGCGGAAGAGCGTCAGCAAAAGAAGCAGTGAAGGAAAAACGGAGAATTGGACGGGACGCTGGATGTACATTGAAACCAGCAGCACCAAAACGGCAACCGTGATGCTCGAAGCCAGGAGGACGTCCAGGAGAATCGCGGGAATGGGAACAAGCATGACAAAGACCATTGCCACGCCCAGGAGGGGAACCACCCAGTCGCGCTGAGATTGCTTTGCCCCGGATTTGCGTGAGATCGGCTGTGCCATTGGATGATTCAAGCCTTATATATTTGCCCGCCGCCCGGAAGGATTGGAGCCCTGCGCCATGGGCCGCGCGGCGCGCGCCTGGGCGCGGAAAATGAAAGCGAGAATTTCCGCCACCGCAACATAGAGCGCTGGGGGAATCGCCTGTCCTACCTGAACTGCCCGATAGAGCGCGTGCGCAAGGTATCGGTTCTCGACGATGGGGACGCTATGCCAGACTGCTTCCCGGCGGATCTGCTGAGCCAGAAGGCCCCGACCTTTGGCCACCACCACCGGCGCCCGCATGACGCCGGGCTGATACTTCAGTGCAATCGCGTACTCCGTGGGGTTCGTGATGACGACCGTCGCTTTGGCTACCTCGCGGATCATCCGCCGGCGGCGCATCTGCCGCTGCACTTTACGGATCCGCGCCTTGATCTGCGGATTGCCGAGATTGTCTTTGTTCTCCTGGATAATTTCTTGCCGGCTCATGCGCAACTGCCGGGCAAGCTGGGTGCGCTGCAGGAGGTAATCGAAACCCGACCACCCCAGGAAGACGGCGGCCGCCTTCCACGAAAGCTCGAACATGCGCTCCATCAGCAAAAGGATAGAAGTTCGTGCGGAAACAAGCGACGAGAGTGCAATGACGCTCCAGTCGCGCCTTACGATCGAATAGGCGATGACGCTGACCATCAGCATGGGAACAATCGACTTGAGGAGGTTCCCGACCCCAGCCACCGAAAACAGCTTTCCGATGTTGCTCACGGGGTTCAGGCGGTTGAAGCTCGGGGTGAGCGCTTGTGTCGCAAAGACGACACCTCCTTGGCCCACATTTCCTAAAACGGAAAGACCGAATCCCAGCAGAAGACACGGAACGGTCCACAGTGCGGTGAGGCGAAACGTCTTGGAGATGACAGCGAGCATGGCCGCGACGTTCATGGCGCCGGCGCCGACCAGCACCTGACCAAAAAAGCCCCTCCACTGGCTGAGCGAGGTCGCCGCGTAGCCACCGAGGACCATGACCATCGCCATGAGCGCCAACGCTGACGGCAGTTCGCGGCTGCGGGCCACCTGGCCCTTTTCACGGGCCTTCTGACGTTTGAAAGGTGTTGCCTCGTGGGTGCGGTCGTCAGCCATGCCTCTCCGCTTCCTTTAAGTGCTCCAGACCTCACTGATGGTGGAGTTCTGCGCTCCTTGTAACTGCCCGCGAATGCGGGCCATCCGGTCACATATGGAGCAGGGTTACGGTTTCCGCAAGGGCTCTCCTGAAATATCCGCCCAGGAGACCGTGCCAGAATCCCAGGGAAATGAACAGCAGCGTGAATCCCAGCAGACTCTTTACCGCAATCGACGTAAACATCACCGGAAATTGCGGCGACGCCTTGTTAATAAACCCCAGGGCCAGGTCCGTCAGCACCGTGACCAGAATGATGGGTGCGGCCAACTCCACACCGATAACAAATATGGCGCCGGATGACTGTAACAATCGCGTCATGCCGGCTCCGCTCACGGACGCGGCGCCGAGAGGCAGCCATTCAAACGTCTTCGCCAGGCTTACGAGCATCCATCGGTGAACTCCAAGCTGAATGAAAAAGAGCAGCGCCAACGTCTGGTACAACACCGTGAATGCCGAGGAAGCAGCCTGCGTTGTGGGATCGATGGCTGTCTCCACTGAGAAGCCTAACTGGAAGCCTGCGACTTCTCCCGCCAACTCGATACCCTCAAACGCAAAATTCATCACAAGCCCGATCACCAGCCCGACGACCGCTTCACCGCCCACAAGCTGCACCCAACCGACCGGACCCGAAACGGAAGGAAAGGCTTTGATGTTCGGAACCAGCACGGCCGTGATCCCCACCGTCAGCGCCGCTTTAACCGGCATGGGAATTGCGGTGCTACCGAAAAAGGGAGCGAAAGTCATCAGCATGCCGACGCGCACGGCCACGAGCAGTCCCTTGTCCAGGTTCGCCAGGATGATGTGTTCGAGCGCCATCGATACGTCCTAGCCGACGTACGGCCGAAAATTTGAAAACAGCAGCGTGGCGAAGGAAACCAGCTTCCCGATAAGCCACGGCATCAAAATGTAGATAATCAGTCCAACGGCAGCCAGGCGAGGCACCATGGAGATGGTCATCTCCTGGATGGACGTCATCACTTGCAATATGCTCACGACCAGGCCCACTACGATGGCAACCACCAGGATCGGCGCGCACATCCATAAGGTGACTTCCATGGTTTCGCGAGCAAGCATCACCACGCGTTCAGGTGTCATGGCTCTACCTCAATAGAAACTTTTCACCAAAGATCCCACCACCAGGCTCCAGCCATTCACCATCACAAAGAGCAGGATCTTCAGCGGTGTAGAAATGACGACGGGCGGCAATTGCAGCATACCGACCGACGTGGTAATCGACGCGACCACCAGATCGATCACCATAAACGGCAAAAACAGCACCAGGCCAATCTGAAAGCCCGCCTCCAGCTCGGAGATGATATAGGCGGGCACGATGATGCGCATCGGCAGATCCTTGGGACTGCGCGGACGCGGCAGCTTGGCAAGGTTCACGAAAATGGCTACATCCTTCTCGCGTGTATACTTCAGCATGAACGTCCGCATCGGCGCCGCGGCTCTATCCAAAGCCTGCCAGACCGTAATATGTCCTTCCTCCATCGGCACGAAAGCAGCACGAGAAATCTGGACGCCCACGGGCTGCATGATGAAATACGTCAGGAAAAGAGACAGGCCTATCAATACCTGGTTGCTGGGAGCCGTGTCCGTTCCAATCGCCTGACGCAGAAAATAAAACACCACGAGGATCCGGACGAAGGGCGTCATGGAAAGCAAAATCGCGGGAATCACCGTCAGCACGGTGAGAAGAACAAGAATCGTCCACGGGAGCGAGCCGCCACCCGGAAGACGCAAGCCCGCACTCATTCGCGCTGGCGCGCTGAAGGCGGAATGGCTCGATGCCAGCACGGCTCCTAAGATGGTCAGAGCTCGTACCGTCAAGCGCCGTGTGCCTATTGCCATGGCTCACATTCCGTGGGATTGAAAGTCGCCGCTTCGACCGCGGAAGCCACGTCGTGCTGCCACCGTTCCTCATGGCGCGGTTTGACCAGTTCCACTCGGACGGGCTGAGCCGGACCGTCCGCGGCAGGAGAGAGCGTTGCGAGCAGCGAAATGGAGTTGCCGGCTGTCCCTAACAAAAATTTTTGCCGTTCCACCTCTACGAGCGCCAAATACCTTCTTTCACCCAAGGGTAGCGTCTCGCAAAGGCGCATTGACCGACGCCGCCGTTTGCATCGAATACCTTGAACGTTTGCGCCGATCTGTTTCAGGCTGGAAAGAATCGATCGAATCATTGGGTTCACCCCCGGCATCGAGCGCTCATCGCTAGTGGAGCGAAGCTAGTGCAGCTCGCTGAGACGAATTGCCAGCCGCGTTCCCAGGACATCAAACTCTGCCGTGCCAATCGTTACCCCATTCACCCAGACGGGCACAGCATCCGTGGCGCTGATGCCGGTGTCTACGATACTGTTGACCTCAAGCTCCAGAAGGTCTCGCACGGCGAATTTCAGGATTCGCAGCGCCACGGTGATCCCCATGGGAAGCCCCAATACGTCAGCCCATGAACCCTCTGCGGTCGGATTGCTTCGAACATTCTGCTCCTCGGCAGCGACGATGTTTGGGGTATCCATAAAGCGTTCTATTCCTGAATAAGGAAGTCCGTCAGATACACCTCGATGACGCCCGCGTCAGGCACTCGCTTTTGCAATGCTGCGAGTATTTGCTCCTTGAGTTTTGCCTTCCCGCCCGGGGCCAGGAGATCTTTGGATTGCCATGCTGTGACCACACCCAGAATGGTGTCGCGAATGGCAGGGGTCATGGGCGAAGACCCTGCACTGTCGCCTTGTTGCGCCCAGGCCTTTTGGAGTCCGAGCGTAATGGCAATCCTCAGATACGCGGCCCGATCCGTATCCGCCAGATTGACAATAAAAGGCTTTAGTTGAACGACCGCCGCCGGAGGAGTTGCCGCCGCATGCGAGACCGCCGCTTTGCGGTTGCGCCCCGAATCTGCTGACGCGCGACGGCTCATGATGAAATATCCTCCGCCAGCCAAGGCCAGGATCAGTACAAAGACCCCTCCCAAGAACACAGCTTTGGAATCTGATTTCTTACCATCCGGCGGCGCCGGCGGCTGAGTAGGCGAATTGGCAGGCTCAGGCATACCCCACGTCCTGAGCAACTACTCCGCCAAACCGAGATGAGATCGGCTGCCCAGGCGTTGAACGATAGCCAGCAAAAACCAGTCTAGTTTCGAGAATTTGATGGGAAGAGGCAGGATTAACGCATCGCCGGGGAAGAGGTTGGGACCGGAGGGCGCACACGGGCTCTAAAGAAATCTCATGAGAAACTTCTTCTCCCGAGCCCGTTGTTCACGCTTTGCGCCTTAGGAATATTAAGGCGGGGCTGCTATTTACGGGACCAGATTCAGCACGGCCTGGACAACGTTGTCGAGGGTCGTGAACGCCTTGGCATTAGCCTCATATCCGGTTTGCTGCTGGATAAGTTGTGAGAACTGCGAGGCAATATCCACGTTAGAGGCCTCGAGGCTGCCGCCTGTCAGCGTTCCATTCCCGCCCGTGCCGGGCACGCCGACCGTCGGAAGGCCCGAAGCCAGAGTGGCCATGTAGTTATTGGATCCGGCGAGCAGCAGTCCCTGAGAATTGGGAAATGTCGCCAGCGCAATCTGGCCGATGGACATCGTTTGCCCGTTGGTGAAGCTGCCCTCGATGATACCGTCTGACTGAATCGAGTAACTGGAGAGCGTGCCGCTCGGATAACCGTCTTGAACCGTACTCGATGCTTCGGAGGACCCTGAGACCTGCGACACCGTGGGACTATTATCAGAGTAGAGATTCCAGTTGAACTTCAGCGTGCTGGCTCCGTCGGCGAGGTTGCTGACGGTGATGGGCACACTTCCGGTGGGCGAAGTAAGTTGCCCGGAGGAGTTGAAAGCGAGAGTACCTGTGGCAACCGTCGTGCTTGAGCCCGACGTTACGTCCGAGGACGGAATGGTCACAGTATAGCTCCAAGCGCCGCTGCCTGTGTTTTGAAAGGAATAGGTCAAAAGGTGGCTGTTTCCAAGCGAGTCGTATACTTCAACCGTCGTCGTAAAAGGTGCGGTAGACGTCGTTGAGCTGGAGTCCAGATTCATTGTGAGCTCAACGTTCTGGGTTGCGTGCGGAGGGTCGATCTGGCCGACGTTGATCGTCAGCGGGCTCAGCACTCCGTTAGTATTCACCGTGCCATTCGTGGCGGAATACCCCATCACGTTGCTGCCGTCTTCGGTCACAAGCTGTCCCTGCGAATTGATCGAGAAATCTCCGTCGCGCGTATACATAGACACTCCGCCGGATTCCACCTGGAAAAAGCCATCACCTTCAATTGCCACATCGCTCGGCACACCGGTGCTCTGGATATTTCCCTGGGTAAAATCGGTGTCTGTGGCCGCAACTTGGGTTCCCAAACCAATCTGGACAGGATTGCCCGCGCCTGTCGAGCCGAGTTGCTCATAGAGCAAGTCGCTGAACTCGGGCGTCACAGTTTTGTAGGCGACGGTGTTCATATTCGCCAGATTGTTTGAAATGACGGAAAGCGCCTCGTCGCTGGCTTCCATACCGGAAACTGGAATTGAATAAGATCCCATGTCCTTCCTCCTGGCTCGATTTGATCTCGCCCTGCTTATGCTTATCGGCGGTGCAGAGCCAATATTTAACCTCTTACTCCGAGGCAGCGCTGACGAGCGCTAAACTTCATCAACTGCTGGAACTTCCGTCGCTGCTAGAAGTCCCGGTCAAGTACGTTTGTAGCAAGTCGTTGATCTGGGTCACCTGGTCCGCAACTTGCGTCATCTGATCCAACTGAGTGAACTGGGCTATTTGCGTCACGAAGGCTGTGGGGTCTACCGGACTGGTCGGGTCCTGGTTCTCAAGCTCCGCGGTCAACAGGGTCATGAAGTCACTCAGCGTGACTTGTTCAGACGGCAGTCCAGAGCTGCTATTCTGGCCCGACGATGAAGAAGCCGTCGTGCCGTCGGTCGATGTATCGCGCGCAACTGGATTAACGTTCATAAGAGCTCCGTGTTTCTAACCGAGAACTGTTCCCTGTATCCTTGGTTTCTCGTTTCTTGCCCCCATTTCACACGCGCACGCTGAATCTCCCCGAGGGAGCTTCCGGCGCGGCAGGCGTTGCGGATGGCGTGGCAGCGTCGATGAACCAACGTCCTGCCTGGTCTCGTGGCCTGCTGAAATCTCCCGATTGAGAGCCGCGGCTGTCACCTGATCCGGAGCCGCTGGTCGTGGGCGAATGGGCCACCGTCAGCCTCTCCACCCTCAAGTTTTGTTCCGTTAGTACCTGCTGCAACGCCGGCAGATCATTAGCGAGAAGCGTCCGCGCCTCGTGATTCACGGTGGCGATTGAGGCGCCGATCTGGGTTCCTTCCATCACCGCATGGAGCTGCAGCATACCCAAACCGTCCGTCTGCAAGGCTACACGCATTTCCACTCGTCCTTGCGCTAACGACAGAGACGCGGCGTTGACGAGGCCGGTGGGAGCACCGGCAGGGGCATCCATGGCCGCCGCAACTTTCTCGCCTACCGTCGTTTGCGCTGTTCCGGATTGCGTCCCGGATGCCGCGTGCGCCGCTGCGCCCGCGGCAAGGGACACCTGATTAAGCACCGGCTGCACAGCGTTTGCTACCGCTTGGGAGGCTGCGCTCGCACTTGAGGCCCCAGTCGATGCGGTGGCCTGGCCCGTAGAATCCGGGGATGTTGCCGCGTGGGCCGCGGAGCCCTGAGCGCCGTTGTTCTTTGATCCACTGCCGTCGGCGCTTCCCGGAGACTCGGCTGCTGAGGACGCGTCGTTTCGGGCAGGCTCTGCCTCGCTCGCTCCGGAGGCCGCTCCACCCGAATCTCTGCCGGCATTTTGCGAGCCGCTTCCATCTCCGGTTTTCGAAGAAATCGCTTTGGTCGTGGCTGGATTGCTGAGGCCAACTTTGGACATCGGCGCAGCCCTGCCGCTCGACGGCAACGCGCCGGCCGAATCGGACGCTGCCGCCGACACACTGCTCAATTCCATGCTCTCCAGGGCCGCGACGGCCTTTTGCACGCTCGGGTCGCTCTGCCGGTTGGCTGCAACCTTCGGGCTGGCTTCTGAAGTTTTGGTCTGAACGTCAGCGGCAGACCCGGCGGATGTGTTTGCCGACTGTAAGGTAGAACCGTCACGCGAGGATGCCGGCGAAGTTGGACTTGACGCCCCGTTGCCGCTGGTTTGGCCTTCATTCAAGTTTAGGATCTCATCCGTTGACAACGTCGTCTTCGAATTTGACGGCGCTGCGGAAGCAGCACTTGTGGTTTTAGCATCCTTGGATTCCGGCGTGGCAGAGACTGGTTCTCCCTCGCCTGTTGACGTACCAGGTGGCAGTCGAGGGTCAGCTCCGGCCGACAGCTCCGGGCTCATCACACCCGCCAGGAGATCCGGTAGCATTTCCGTCAGCCAAGCCACATCGCTGCCAGCATGCGATGCGCCTGCGGCCGCGGGTTCAGTTCCAGATGACGCCGTATCCAAAGGTGCGGAAACCGCTGATTGCGCCTGCTCGCCCGGCGCACTCAGCAGAGATGTAGGCGCGGAAGCCGATTTCGCGCCATGGCTCCCCTTTGTCAGATTGGTGGAGTGGGAAGGGCTGCTTGCAGAGAAGGCGCGGTCCAGGTGCTCCGCAAACGACTCGCCGTTGACCTGCGAAGAAACCGGACCCTGATCTGCAACGGTTGCGGAAGAGGCGACTGAGGCAGAAACAGGAGCAAGTTCTAAGCCGACTGAACCCATCGCTCGAATCCCTCGAACGCTTCTCTCTAGCACTCCTCGGTCCAGTCGGGTCCCATCATGGGTCTCTCGCAATAACTCAAGCGCAGTCAGGCGTTTCCTTTGAGGTAAAAGCTTAAGCGGTGGACGAGGCCAAAACCGGCAGGGGGTGAATCTGGGCAAGGTTTGCCCAGGCGTCCGGTAACAAGTGTATCCTCAATTCAGCAACTTCATTTTGCCTCCTGCTCATTCAGGCGGGCGCAGGTTCACGATCGTGGCCCCCCATCCGCCTGCCTCGGGCGGCGCATCGTGATAAGACGCGACGAAGAAAGTGCGAGCCAAGACTCCGCGCACGATCGCCCGCTGCACTCCAGTCCCACGCCCGTGAATGATCCGCACCGTTCTGAATCCGAGCCTGGCCGCTTCATCAAGGTATGCCTCGACCACAGGCCTGACTTCCCTTGGCTGCACGGCGTGTAAATCAAACACATCGGTGATGGGAATACGAACCGGTTCGTCCTGGCTCATGGTCGCTCGATGACTTCACGGCTTCTCGAGTGAAAAAACGCACGATTCATTCACCATCCTCAATATTGCGGATGCCAATTGGCATCCATTCCTTCCTAAAAACACCGGCCGATTCGGCTGGTCCGGCGTGCTGCGCGGAGCCAGCGTCATCTTTTTCGCCTATATCGGGTTCGACGCCGTCTCCACGACAGCGCAGGAAGCACGTAACCCGCAAAAGGATATGCCGATCGGCATCATCCTATTTCCGTTTTCGCATGCTCTGAATGATCCGGATAACGTTCTCCGGCAGGGGCTGTTTCCGGAATGCGGTCACGCCTGGCGGCATGGTTGCGTCAGTCAATAGAAACGTGAAGATCTGATTCGTGGAATTCTGGGGCGCGCCCTGGGGCGCTCCATAAGCATGGCAATCCATGCAAGTCTGGCCATTACCGGGCCCGGCGCCCTGAACGTACGTTTCCATGGTCGTGTTTGCAAGGATGTTTGTGTTGACTGTCACGGCAGATATGGGAAATTTGTATGCAGGCCCGCCTTTGACCGACGGATTGATCGTGTCGATCAATTGATAATTCGACCAGACGGTACCGGCCAAATCGCCTTGCCAGGTCTGATTGATGTGCTCCACAGCGGAGCTGACATCCGTTACCTGACAGACGTTCACCGGTGTATTCGTATTGTTCCAGGGCACGTTTTGGCCGGGCTGCAAAACGGGTGGAGGCTGATTGTACTTGCCCGTGCCGCAATCTCCGTTGGGCGTATTGGGAGCAGCAAGCGTGGCAGGCGATAGCCCCCCGGGCGCCGGTGTCACATTATCCACCTGCTCGAAGGTGGCCCAGAACCAGGTAGCTGGCGTTGCGAGAGTGAGCCGCAAAATGTGGAGGCCAATCAGCCCAAACAGCGCGGGCCCTTCACACGTTGACCTGTCCGGTTGAAGGAAGTACCCCGTTTGCGTATAGTATCGCGGGATGATTGCTTTGTCTTTCACAGGATCGAGTACGCGCCAGGCTGCCTTCACCTCAAGAGCTCCATATTGAGCGAGTGTGGGCAAAGGCGGATTGAACATACTCTCCTGGCCCGTTTGCGGAAAGCCCACTAACAAGTGCTTATACTTCTGCTCCTGGCTTTGCTGGATGGCGGCGTTATAGTATCCATTCTCCTGGATGTACGTATATTCGGATTGATTGATGCGAATATCGTAAGTTACAAACCAGCCGGACTGATCAATGAGCGGAGGGCCACTGGCCTGTTCCACGTTGCCGAATTTCGAGGTCATATCGAGCACCATGGGCCGAAAGCCGGGTGAGATGGCGTAAGGCGGTGTCACGGCTGCGCATGCTGCGGGAAGGGGTACCGGGTTGTTTTGCCAAGGGCCTGGATTTTGGGCCGCCTCGAGCATGGTGTTGCTCTTGTCGCGAAAAGTGAGCCATGCAGTGGGAATCATTGCGCCATTGGAGGTGCTGGCGCCGGGGAGAAGCCCGGAGTCAGGCAAGCCTGAAATCCCGGATGGGTTCGCCGGAACGGCTGATGGCCAATTCAGCGCCACAAAAGTCTGCCAGGCGAAATTCGCCCAATCAGCCTGGCTTGGAGCTACCCCATTCGACGGCGTCACATCCCGGGGCACGGTCCAGGAATTCGGAGGGAGGGCGCTCGCCGCTGTACGCACGGCTTCAGTGCGGTTTTCGGTTCCAGCTTTGTTTTTGCAGGCGCTCATTATCGCCAGCGCCAGCAGTGTGGAGCAAACAGCAAGCGCTCTTCGATTTCCCATACGGTCCCGCCTCCAACTCGGCCTTTGGCCGGGAATCGTCTTGCATTGGTTACGCCGGTCGCGTAGAGTGTCGATGATTAAGATGTAAATCCGTACATTAAACGATATTGATCGAATCTGTAAAGCCTGAACCCGGGAGGGAGCAATGTTCTTTGTTACATTTCACCAGACGATTTCTAACGTATACGCATATCAAAGGGAACCTTCCTCCCCGCAACGCTCGTGGCTTCCTCCGTCGGCTCCTTGCCAAACGGCGGAACCACGACGACGCCCGTGCCAATGGTTCTGGGAGGGCTTGATGTTTCCATCCAGAAGAAGAAAGTGCAAAACTCCGTGCGGGATGTTGCATATCTCAACGGGCTTCTTTACGTTCTGGACGAGCCGGGCGGCTTTGTGAGAATTTACAATCCCACCACGGGCCAACCTTTGATCAACAGCAATCCCATCAATTCGCCCACCCATTTGCTCGTTCACGGCAGTACGATCTACGTGGCGGCAGGCAATCAGGTCCTGAGCAGCAACATTCCTAATCCTTACGACCCGAACGTTGCGGCCTGGGTGTTCGAGCCGGTCCTGACTCTTGGATCGAGCGATTCAGCTTCAGGAATGGCGTTTGACTCTTCGGGGAACTTCTACGTTGCCGATCGCAGCACAAACACGGTGTACGTCTACGATCAGGACTTCAAGCTAAATTACGCCTGGCCGGCAATGCAGGATAACCCCGAATTCCTGCTTTACATGGGCGGCTGATAGGTTAACGTTTATGGGGTGTTGCCCAGGGTTGGGTCCGGACGGCGCTTCGGGCCGTCCACGTCAGATCGTCACGGTGAATCGCTTTTGCGCAATCAGCCTCACAGGGCCCAGGAGACCGGAAGGGGGAGTGTGAACATGGGAGCGTTCGCCGTAGGTACCCCAGCGAATGCCAAAGGTCTCCGCCACTGCCTTGTAATCCGGAGCAGGGCGCGACTGAACCGCTTGGATCCACAAGTTTCCAACTTGGACGGTGAGCTCGTTCCTGCCCGTTCGAAGCGCGGTGCCGCAGGCGAGACGGCGCAGACCTTTCCAAGCGGCGCCGAGCCCGACGCCGTTCAAGCTCGCTTCGGCCGTCTCATGAACTTCACCTAAGTCGAGAAGCCAATCGACATCGCCGCCCCAGGATTCAAAGTCGAACCTGCAACTGTAAATCCCCCACCCGCTGAAGGATGAACCTTCAGGCAATTCTGTCCATGACTTCAACTCGGTGAGCTGAACGGGAGGCTGTTCACCAAGAATCAATGTCCACGGCCCGCCCACAGGCTTGGGTGGCGGCACATCACGCACCGAGAATCGGTGCTTGTGACTCTTCGCATTCGCGAGCCAGTATTCGCCGCTTGCCGGAACGGCGCCCTGAACTTCCCATCTGTTTCCGGACTGTTTCACGCGCAGCGGGCCCGGTAGGTTCGTCCCCGTAACGACAGGCTCACCGGAAGAGGAAAAGATGAGAAAGCAGGAATCCTGCGGATCGAGGTGTAATTGTACTTCCGTCATCTTACGGCTGGCTGATTCGACATATTGAAATGGCACGGTCTCCTCAATGCTTACGTTCTCAGGATTCCAACGCTCCGGCGCGCAATAGCCGACGTTGAACTGAACGCGAAGGGCCTGAGCATACGACGAGATGTTGCTGATGAAATAGACGTCCGCTCCAGCGGTTCGCCGGTGCGCGAATCCCACGTTCTCGACAGCGCGATGACGCGCTTCGGGACTTGATGTGTCCGGAGCGACGATCGAGAAGTCCGGCGCCAAGACGGTCTTTATGTGTGCCAGGAGCTCTGTCTGGTCTTTGAGGAGAACGGCCCCACCCCGCGCCATAGAAGGTGTGGTAGGAGCGGCGGCGGGGCCCGTCTTGCCGAACCCAAGAGATCTGAGTGTCTCAAGCAGGCGTGCCGAGCGGCTTGCCTCATCCTTCATTCCGGGTGCAGCTTCCGGCAATCTTTCGATGAAAATCAGCGTTCCACCATGCCGGGCGAATTCCGCCAACTTGTCGAGGGAGTCAGGCGGCATATAACGCACGCGAGGGACAACGATGAGGGAGTATTCCGCCGTGCCCGCGATGAGTTTCTGATTTTCAACTTTAGCCAAGCGCTCGAGCGCGTCGTCGTTGATCAGATCGAAGTCGTAGCCGGCCTGGCGTAAGTCATTGAAGAGCTCTGCACCCAGGCGGCGCTCGATTTCCCCGTCCATGATCAGACCGCCCAGATTGTAGTGGGCATAAATATCGGCCAGAGGGACGTAAACGGCAATAGGGTTGACGGAGACACCTTGAAGCAAAACTGCGGTGCAATGGCGGATATAGCGTGCGAGATGCTTGTAATGCCGCCACCAGATATTATTGTGGTTCACCATGGTCGAGGCGTACCACACCCAGCCCGGTTTGCCTTCCTCGGGCGGTGAATAGGAATAGCCTTGATTCACAATCATGTTGATGCCATCGAGGAAGCTCGAATCTGTCGCTCCCTTCATCATTTCGAGGGTTACCGTGTACAACGGAAAACGCAGCCACGTGTAAGATTCGCAGGATACGACGGGCTTCTTGTACAGGTGCGCGGCCGACGAGGCGAGCCGGCGATGGCTGATGATGACCGAGTAGCGATCCGCAAACTGTCCTTCTTCTCCTTCAGGAATATCCGCCAGCGCATACCCCTTCATCACGTCGCCGATAGCTCCGTGGGCCTGAATGCGCGCCGTCACGCCGTGCTGCCTCGCCCACTCGCCCAGCCGGGCAAAATAGTGGTTCAGGATCAGGTCGGAGAGCGTGAGGTGATAATCATAGCGGACGTGCGGAGTAAGCGGACCGGACTCCTGCCATAAGGCCGGGAGATAAGGCGTCAAGTCATATCCGCGGCGCTCCTGAAACTCTCGCATGAAGCGAGGTGTCCAGTCCGCTCCGAACACTTCGAGGCTGTCTGAGAAGACGGAGGTAAACGGTGGACTCGCCAGGGGCGCCAGTTCGCGCAGCGTCCGGTCACCCAAAGCGTTCAAGTGCAGATCGAGCGCGCGGGGATCGAAATGGTCGATGACGTAGCCCTCCATACCTATCGTCGGACGTTTCACCAACTGGTGGGTGGGGCTTTCGGTAAAGACGAAGATTCTCCACGCCCCGGCAGGCGCTTTCCACCGGAGTTGGCCACCACGCTCCCCGCTTGCCGGGCGTTCTTCTCCGCCAGGCAAAATCACTCTTGCCCGGGTGAGATCGGTTTCTCCGGAAGCTAGCATCGGGGCGGCAATCATCGCGAAAACCCGTCCCACGCCCGCCAGATAAGGATACAATTCCCACGAGAATTCCCCGGGACCGGCGGCGTCGAGAATCAACACGCCGATTTTCTGGGCGGCGAGGGGTGGCGGCACGTAGGGTCCGCCGTAAGGCCATCCGCTGCCAAGCGTGAAATCGAATTGCATCCCGAGCCGTTTTGTCTCTCGCAACGTATGGCGCAGAAGGCCAAACCATTCCGGCGAAAAATAACGTGTATTGCGGATGCCGAGCTTCGCGTTGTCAATGGCGAGCGGATAGACAGGCTGCAACTCGACGCCGCGCAGCCCGGCATCACGCATCATCTCGAGCTCACGAGTGATCTCTTCCGGAGTTGAAGCCCCGCCGAACCACCACCACCGGGTCATGGGTCTGGCGTTTTGGGTGGGATTGATGAAATGGCTGCGAAGTTGCGCGAGAGTCTGAGGCTCACCCGGGGCGAGACCTGCCGGGCCGGGCACAGCCGATGGTTTCGCTGCCAGTAACGCTGTGGCGCTTGTGTGGGTGAGAAACTGACGTCGAGAGAGACGCTTCATCGAGTATAACTATCCGACATAAGCGGTATCGGAGAGCCCATGGCACGCGTGGGCTGAACCGGAAACTTCGTCAAGCGGAATACTATAACAGCTAAATCGCTCTGCAGGTGAGTATTGGAAAAGCAGCTTGGCGTGCTCATTTACCCGGTCATAAGATTCGGCCAGAAATTTCATTTGTTCCGGCTCCGTGGTAAGCATTTCGTCGAACGCATGAGGGAACAACGACGTGAGTGTTGGCTCGGGGAAGGTCCTGCGCGGGCAGGGCAAGCAGCGCTCCCTATGATCTCAGAAGGGAGGACGGGCCATTGGGCGAAGAGTTCTCCTCCGCCAGGGATCCGGCAAGCGGCTCACCCGCTCTTTCCACCTGGCGGGCAAGGCGCTGGGCGAAGAGGTCGTCAATGCGTTGCTGTTCGCGGCGGTTTTCCGTCTGCGCGTAGACTCGCCACTGGCGGTCACGGATGCTTTCAAGCGTTTTTCGCCTTTTCTGCGCCTCCGAGTACGCATTAACCTGGTTGCGGACCTGGAGTTCCATGGCTTCGACTAGCGCCTTCAAGGTGTACCGATGTTGTTGAGCGCGTTGTAAACTGAATTCCTCCAGGCGAAGCTCCGCTGCCGGCATGCCCGCCTCGAGATTGCGCGCGAGCTGCTCGGACCCGGCGATGCCTTGCCGGCGCACTTCTTCCAGCTCACTGTGCAGCCGCCCTCGCGAAGCATTCAGCAACGCCAGCCGCATCCGCTCCTGCCGCTCCTGAACGTTGCGGAAGCGAAGAAGAGCGCTTAGTGTGAACTGGAATGCCATAACGGCTCTATTCCGGCAGGGCGAGCAGGGCTGTAACGGACGCGTCGAACGAGCTGGGCTGGCCGGCGTCCTGCTGCAAAAAGCCATTCATCGCCGGAACGATCGCGACGGCCCGGTCAAGCACGGGATCGACTCCCTTCTGATATGCGCCCACACGGATCAAGTCTTCCGAAGCGGAGTAGGATGCCATGAGTTTTCGCAGCTTGCGCGCTTTATCAAGATGCTGGGGCTGGCAGACAGAGGTCATGAGCCGGCTCAAGCTATCGAGCACGGAAATGGGTGGAAAATGATTCTGCATATTGAGCCGGCGATCTAAGACAATGTGGCCGTCGAGCAGGGCCCGGAGAGAATCCACCAGCGTGTCTTGCTGATCGTCACCCTCCATCAAGACCGTATAGAAGGCGGTGATGCTGCCTGTCGAAAAGCGGCCGGCACGCTCAATCAGACGGGCCATCAGCGTAAAGACGGAGGGCGTGTAGCCGCGCGAAGTGGGTGGCTCGCCCGCCGCAAGTCCGATCTCCCTCTGTGCCATGGCGACGCGCGTGAGCGAATCGACCACGAGAAGCACGTTTTTGCCTTGCGAGCAGAAATATTCTGCGAGTGATGTGGCTGCCAATACAGCGCGAATCCGTATGAGCGGGGGCTGATCGGAAGTGGAGGCCACCACGACGGACCGACGACGACCCTCGTCTCCGAGGGCCTTCTCAAGGAACTCGCGGACCTCTCTCCCACGCTCGCCGACGAGCCCCAGCACGATCACGTCCGCCGAGCTGCCGCGCGCCATCATGCCAATCAGTGTGCTCTTCCCGACTCCGCTCCCTCCAAAAATGCCCAGCCGCTGGCCCCGGCCGACCGTGATGAGGCCGTCGATGGCGCGTACGCCGCAGCCCAGCACGTCGACAATCGGAATGCGCTTGAGCGGCTGTGGCGCGGTGGCGTGCAACGGCCAGTACGCTTCCGTATGAACGCGCGGCCCGGAGTCAATCACTTCGCCACGCCCGTCGATCACCCTGCCCAACAAATCCGTCCCCACACCCAGCCTGGGATGGGCTCCCCACGTGGCGATTCGATCTCCGTACCGAACACCTTCTACTTTCTCCAGCGCCATCGAGAGCACCGTAGAGCCCTTGAATCCCACCACTTCGCCTTCATAAACATGCCCGGTTCCATCCTCAATTTCGCAACATTCGCCCACGGCACAAAACGGGCCGTCGGATTCGACAAGCTGTCCGGTAGCCTTAGTGATGCGTCCCCACCACCGGAGGGTGGAGTTTGATTTGAGGTGGTTTTGATAGGCAGCCAGCATCGTACTCATAGGATTAGTCATGAGGGGCAGGGGAAGTTGTCAGGCCGGGACGATGCGTCAGAAGATCCACAAATCCGCGCTCAATCTCCTCAAGCTGCGCATGAAGCGAGGCATCAGTTTCTCCCGCTTCGGTCACAATCACGCAGCGCGGACCCTCCAGCCGCTCGTCTCCGCGGATCTCCACTTTCAAATCGCGCACAGCCAATGGGCGTACAGCGCTGCGCCACGCCTCAGCCTGATTGACGGGAACGCGCAGCGCGACCGCCGTGCCACTCGCCATTTTCTCCAAAGCGACGCGGACGATGCCCCTCAGCAGTAACGGATCAATTTGGGCTTCCCGGTCCAGAACTTTACGCGCAATCGAAAGCACCAGCTTGATAACCTCGCCTTCGATTTGCTGGTAATAATCTTCACGCCCTCGGGCGAACTCCGCGAGCGCAGCAGCGAGCGCCGTTCTTTGTTCCGCGAGCGCCTTCTCGAATCTCGCTGTGGCCTGCTTTTCAGCTTCCTGGAATCCTCTTTCCCAAGCCTGCTGTTCGCGCTGCTTGAGTTCTTCCTCGTTCACTCCACTTTGGGAAGCGCGCTCCTCCGGATCGTTCCACAGCAACTCCGTTCCCGGTGGAAGGGTGGTTTGCAAGACGACACTGGTGTCTTCGGGATGCCCGTCACGAAAGGCGAATTCGTGGACTTCGCCGGCGTGCGGTCTGGTTCCTGGCACGACCCGAGCCCTAGACAACGAAGGCATCGTCTTCCTCGTTTCTGAGGGTAATCTTTCCCTCGGCTTCGAGCGAACGAAGCGCATTTACAATTTCCACTTGCGCCTTGGAAACCTCGCGCATGCGCACGGGTCCCAGGGCTTCCATATCTTCTTTGAGCATTTCAGCCGCCCGCGAAGACATGCACTTCATGATATGGTCGCGAAGGTCGGCGGATGCACCTTTTAGCGCCATCGCCAGCGTCTTTTTATCGAGAGCGCCCAAGGTCTCGCGGATGCTGGCCTGCGGCACCGTCAAAAGGTCCTCGAAAGTAAACATGATGTCACGGATGGAAACGGCGAGGTTTGCATCCGCCTGCTCGATCGCCTCAATGATAGCTTTGCTGGTTGCGGGATCCAGATGATTCAGAATCCCCGCTACAGCATTCACTCCACCAAAGGCCACCCGCTCCTGCCGCCGCCCCAAGGACTGAAACCTCTTTTGAACAACCTGGAGGACGTTCTGCACCGTGTCACCGGAGAGCTGGCCCATTTTGGCCAGCCGCTCCACGATTAGCGCCCGCGAACTTTCGGGAAGCAAAGAAAGCAGCCCGGATCCCAATTTCCCTCCGACGTGAGCGAGAATGAGGGCCACGGTTTGCGGCTGCTCGTCTTGGATCAGCTTGGCCAAATCCGTCGGATTAGCCTGGGTCAACTCCCTCAAGTCCAACTGCCGCGTTTCTGGCGTGCGAGCCGCGCGTTCCATCAAACGCCCGGCTTCCTCGTTTCCGAAGGCGGCTTGCAGCACTCTTTCGGCGTACTGTGCGCCCCCAATCGCCATCGCCTCTTCAACGGTAACCTTCTTATTGAACTCGTCCAGAATTTCTGCCGAAAGCTCTGGCGGCACGGCGTCGACGCTGGCAATTTCGGTGGTGAGGCGCTGAACAAGGCGTTGCGGCAAGCATTTAATGATCTGGCTTGCCGGCTTATCTCCCAACGCGATCAATAACAGAGCGGCTTTGCGGATTCCGGACAACTTCGCAGGTTTGGCGGCGCCTTCAGGCATGCTTCATTCCTCGTCTTCGCGGATCCACCCTTCCACCAGCCGGCCCGCGACGGCAGGAGTCTTGCTCACTTTCGTTGCCAACGATTCCCTGAGCTGGTGCAGGGGCTCTTTCTGTCCGCTCGGAACAGGTAGTTGCGCGGGACCTGCGGCGGCTGCCGCAAGCGCCGGAACTGAGGGCAGTGCGCCGCCCGCAGCCTCATCCGTTGGCAGCGCAGAGCCGGAAGGTTCGGGGAGGGCCCGCGGCGTAGTTCCTAATTGGTTGATGAGCGGCCTCAACACAAACATGAAAATCAACACCGCAAGCAGCCCCAAAAAGAAATATCGGACAAATACCCCGTATTGGTTGAGGAACGGACGGACGCGCTGGAGGCCATGCAGCGCGGGCGCAGGTTGCAGGGGTGTAACCGTGAACGGAATGTTTTCCACCGTTACCTCGTCGCCGCGCGACGAATCCAGGCCCAACACGGCAGACGCCAAGTCCTGAATTTGCTTCAGCTCCTGCGGACTCGGCGCCAGAGAGACTGTGGTTTTCTGGCCTTTGACGATCTTTGATTCCGTTGTATTGTCCACCAGAATGGCTGCAGTGATTCTTCGGATGGCACCCGGTGGCTTGACCGTATGCGTCACCGTCCGCCCTACCTCATAGGATTTGGTATCGCTGGTCTCACCACTTCCGAGTCCCTGATTGGCTGTGGACGAGTCAGCCTCCTGGGACACGGACGATTTGCCGGAAGACGGCGATTTTTTGGCAGGCGCGTTATTCGGGTTGGGAGCGCCCCGAGCCTGGGCTTGCGGAACGTTGCTGGCTGCGCCGGGAATGCCACTGTCTTGTGGGACCTCGGCGCCATCGGTTGTCACCTGCGAATTCAGGACGACGGAGTCGTTGGGGTCGTAGACTTCCTGCGTATTCTCTGAAGAAGCCTGATCGTACTCCACGGTGGCCCGTGCCACAAAATGGCCGGCGCCGAGGACCGGAGTCAGGGTGGCCTGCAGCTTCTGATCCAGAGCTTTTTCGTATTCCGACGAGCCTTCCGGAGAGTCCGGCTTTACGCCGCCTTGCAACACCAGGGGGACATTTCCATCCGCATCGACGACCGTGACGTTCGACGGCGTTAGCGTATCAACTGCGCTCGCCACAAGATACGTGATGGCCCTCAACGAATGTTCAGAAAGCCCGCCGTTGCGCGTGCGCACCAGGACCGAAGCCTTGGCCGGCCGCTCCTGGTCCGAATAGAGCGACTCGCGAGGCATCACCAGATTGACGCGAACGGCTTCCACATCGCTCAAATCCTGAATCGTCCGCTCGAGCTCTCCTTCGAGCGCGCGCTGGTAATTCACTTTTTCCGCGAAATCGCTCTGACCCCAGTTTGATTGGTCGAAGATTTCGAAGCCCAACCTGCCGGTTTGCGGAAATCCCTCCGCAGCCATGTCGAGCCGAGCTTTCTCGAGACGGTTGCCCGGAACGCTCAGTGTTTTTCCGTCCGCGGAACTCTCTGCGGGAATATGCTCGTCCGCCAGGCGCTTGAGAATGGTGTTTGATTCGTCAGGATCGAGCCCGGAATAGAGCACCTGGTAGCCGCTCTGTCCGAGAAGAGAGACGAACAGCCACAACGTACCGGCCACAGCAATGAGCGCAGCCGCTAGAATCGCCTTTTGCCGGGGCGCGAGCCCCCGCAAAAACGTCCCTCCTTCCTGAACGAATCGTGAAGCGTCAAGTGCCATAAACAAACAGCTTCAAGCGGCCAGGCACAGAACCTGGCAAGCGAAGTTCTCAGAATTGCAGGTTGTAGACGTCCTGATAAGCCTGGACAATCTTGTTTCGCACTTCCATCGCCATTTGAAAAGACAGGTTCGCCTTCTCCACCGCGACGAGGGCCGACTGAACGTCCCCACCATTTCCGCTCATGACCTCCGATACCTTGAGGTCCGCTTCATTTTGGATTTGTTGTGCCTGTTGAAGGGTCTCCTTCAACGTATCGATGAATTGAGGCTGATTGTTCGTAATTTCGCCAACTTGCTGGCTGTTGAAGCTTGAAGGGTCAATGGGCGGAATGCCCGCAGGTATGCTGGTCATCGAGCTGCTCCTTAATCTGCCGCAAAGTATGAGATGCAGCTCGCGGCAAGCCGTCCGCTATCGCTGCTCATCCGTTTCTCTCCCGGCTCAACTCAAGATGGTGAGCGCCTGGGTAATCATACTCTTCGTGGCGTTGATGGCATCCACGTTCAGCTCATAAGCGCGCGCCGCCTCCATCAAATCAACCGTCTCTTCCGCTGGATTGATGTCCGGATATTCGACGTAGCCCTGGGCATTAGCGTCCGGATTCGATGGATCGAAACGCTGAATCGGCGCTGCCGGATCAGTCACAACTTCTGCCACCCTCACGCCCCGGACGGCGTTATCGGCGGCGGCGCCGAAAGCCTGCTCGAAAGTGGGAGGGCTCACAGGGGTGGTGGCAAACACAACTTCCTGCCTTTGATACGGTCCGCCGGAGGGAGTGCGGGTAGTGTCGGCATTGGCGAGATTTGATGCGACAATCTCGGCGCGCTCGCGTTCCGCAACAAGCGCTGAGCCGCTAACGTCCAGAAGGTTGAAAAGATTCATGGTCAGGCTCCTTGTGTAAAGCTGGACACTCGATAATGAAAATTGGAAACTCGCACCCGGACCTGCCGGTGGGAGTTGAGTTTCTGAATTCGAATTTCGAAATTCGTTTTTTGGCGCTCACGCTAGGATCCGTTATTTTCAGTGATTGCAGTTTGAATGAGGTTTAACTCCTGGTGAAGCAAGGCGACGGCAGTCCGATATTCGAGCTGGACGCCGGCGAGCACGACCGTCTCGCGGTCCAAGCTGACGTTGTTTCCATCGGGGCGCTCGACCAGACCCGGCAGCTCCTCCACGGCAGGCGCGGGAGGATCACTTTCCAGGTTCTGATCGGCGCGCTTCAGAGCTCGCTGGAAGTTTATGTCCAAGGTCTTGTAGCCCGGCGTATCGATATTGGCGATGTTGCCCACTGTCAGCTTCTCGCGAAAGCTCGTGACATCCATGTAACGCAAGATTTCTTGAATCGTATCGGTATCCAGCCAGCTCATCGCCATGGCCTCCTCTCGGCGTCCTGCCTTACGCTTGCCTCGGCGGCAAGCCATACTCGCGAATCTTATTGCGGATGGTGCGGAGGCTGATGCCCAGCATCGCCGCAGCCTTGGTCCGATTGCCGTCCGTGGCCTCCAGCGTCTTCAGGAGAAGAGTCTTTTCCGCCTCGCGCAGAGTCAAACCCGGCTGGAAGGAATCCGATTCTTCCGGCTTCGAGTCCAGTGGCTCTAACGGCTCGCAGGCGACGGCTCCGGATGGCGAGAGCGCCAATGCGCGCCGCACGAAATTCTCCAGCTCCCGAACGTTGCCCGGCCAGTCATATTCTTCAAGCCGACCCATGAACTCTGGCGTCAGCACAGCCTGTCCTCCGCATGGGTCGGACGCGTACTTCTGCGCGAAATGTGCCGCCAGCACCGCAATATCCTCACGGCGCTCGCGTAGCGGTGGAATCGAAAGCGGAATCACGTTGAGGCGGTAATAAAGATCGAATCGGAACTTCCCTTCCCTCGCCAATTCGCGCAGCGGGCGATTGGTGGTGGAAATCACTCGCACATCCACAGGAACGGGACGTGTATCGCCTAATCGGTCGACTTCGCGTTCTTGCAAGACCCGCAGCAACTTTGGCTGGAGTGGCAGCGGCATCTCGCCGATTTCGTCGAGCAACAGCGTCCCGCCGCTCGCGAGCTCAAACTTGCCCGCTTTTGCAGCGCTCGCTCCCGTAAACGCGCCGCGCACGTGGCCGAATAGCTCGCTTTCGAGCAAAGTGTCGGGAAAAGCAGCGCAGTTGACCGCCACGAAGGGTCCGTGAGCGCGGGGGCTGGCTTCATGAATGAAACGCGCCACCCTCTCTTTTCCTGTGCCGCTTTCCGCTTCAATCAGAATGTCTGCGCCAGACCGGGCGGCCTGGCGGGCGCGAGCCAGCAAAACGCGAAACTGCGCTGATTCCCCAACCAGCTTGCTTGTGTCGACTCCGCGCACGGAGTCATTCGAGGTCTGCAAGACTTTCTGTACGGCCCGGCGCAGCTCTTCGAAGGTGATGGGCTTGATCAGGTAGTCGCTGGCTCCTTCCTTCATAGCGAAAACGGCGTCCTGGATGTTCGCAAAGGCCGTGAGGAGAATGACCTTGGTGAGCGGCCCCAGGGCACGCACCCCTTGCATCACACCGAGTCCGTCGCCGTCCACCATGCGCATATCGGTAATGACCAGAGGGCAGGGCTCGGCTTTGAATATCGCCAGAGCCTCCGTTTTGCCGCCCGCGGTTCGCACCCTCCAGCCCTGCCGGCGGAAGTTGGCCTCCAGCGCCGCGCGCATGGCCACTTCGTCATCGACTACCAAAACGCTTTGCATGGGTTCTCCACTCCGCTATAAGACAGGTAAGAACAGCGAAAACACCGTGCCTTGGCGCTCCAGGCTGGACACCTCAATAGTCCCACCGTGCTGCTCGATCAGCCGTTTGCAAACGGCGAGACCCAGTCCCGGGCTGCTCTTGACCGTTGAGAAACCGGGCTCAAAAATCTTCTTCAGGTTGGCCGGCGGGATGCCAACGCCTTCATCCTCAAAGTCAATTCGGGCGCGCACACGTCTCTCAACCTCCACAATGCCCACACGGATCGTTAACCGCTTCCCGCTCACCATAGCCCGGAAGGCATTCATGGCGAGATTGAAAAACACCTGTTGCAGCCGGTGTGTGTCCCCGGCGATCAGAATTTCGCTAGCTCCTGGACTGAACGCAATCCCCATGCCGCGCTGGAGGGCGAGCGGCTGAAGGAATTCAATGGTGGCCCCGAGCAAACGGACCAAATCAATCGGAACGAACTGCGGAGGCCCGGCAGAATGAAAATGGAGGACGTTGTTGACTGTAGCCGATAGAGCGCGCAACCCCGCTTGCATGTGTACGGCCCATTGCGATACTTCTTCCTGACTCTGCGTCGCATCCTTGATGAGCCCGGCAAATAATTCCAGGCTCCCTAAGGGGTTGCGGATTTCGTGCGCCAGCAGCGCCGTCGTTTCTGCCAGCGCCTTCATGCGACGGCCGGCGTCGCGCTCTTCCTCGAGCCGCCTTTGCTCGGTTGCGTCTCGCAAGATAAATACCGTCTCATCGCGGGCGCCGAAACTTTGCGAGCGGAGTGCACAGGAGACCGCTACGAATTTACTCCCCTCGATGCATTCAAACTTCCATGTTCGCTCCCCTTGTGCCCGGTCTTTTGAGATTTCTCTCAGGATCGCGCAAAGCGTTTCAGGGAGTGGATTAGGAGAAGCCGGCGCGCCATCTGAATTAAGTGAGAGGAGGCGGCGAGCGTGAGGATTCGCAAATCGCAAACCAAACGCGCGGTCCACGACGAGGACTCCGGAGGGCAGGTCCTCAAGCAAACCCGCGAGGTAAGCGCGGGTTTTCCTGTTCTCAGCGAGGCTCAGAGCAAGGTCGCGGTTCTTGATTTCAAGCTCCTGCCGCAGCCTTGCGAGCTCGCCCTGTAGAAATGTGTAGGAGCTCTCCAGGGTTCCGGCAGCCTGGGTGAAGGATTGGAACGCCTCCGCCAGCGCTTTACGGTCGAGCGGGGGCGCCTCGCCGTCCGGGATGGCGCATTCTTGCCTGCTGATCGGCAAACTTGGCATGGCGTCGCCGTAGAAAGCAATAGTGATGCCATTATTCCGCGGTGTGGGCTAAGTTTTCTCTTAGTCACGCTGCGGAGGATCGCAATCTTTCAGGGTCTATTGCCAAGGGGTCTGCAAGCTAATATGAACAGCACGAACGTCTCGCTGGTCTTCGGAAAGGATGAAAGCCCTCTCCATCACGTGCCGTAATTCTCTCACGTTGCCAGGCCAGGTATGCTTGTGCAGCGCGTTGCAGGCCCCATCCGAAATCGTCTTCTGGACACCCCCGGATTCCTGGCAAAACTCGCTCAAAAAGCGGCTCCCCAGGGTCAGGATGTCTTCGGGGCGCTGGCGTAAGGGAACCAAATCAATGGGAAATGCGGCGATCCGGTAGTAAAGGTCCTCGCGAAAGGCTTTTTCCGCCACGCGCCTGGCGAGTTGGGCGTTCGTGGCAGCAATCACTCGCACGTCCACTCGAACAATATCCTGCCCGCCCAGACGCTGCACCTCACCCTCCTGCAAGAAGCGCAGCAGCTTTGCCTGCATACTCATGGGCAGATCCCCTACTTCGTCGAGAAACAGCGTGCCCCCGTGAGCGGCATGAATGCGTCCGATGCGTGATTGAAAGGCTCCTGTAAACGCTCCGCGGGCGTATCCGAACAGTTCGGATTCCAGCAGTGATTCAGGAATAGCCGCACAGTTGACGGTGATAAACGGTTGCTTCTGGCGCGGACTGAGAAGGTGGATGGCTTTGGCCACGAGCTCCTTTCCGGTTCCGGTTTCACCCGTCAGCAAAACCGTCGTCGACCGAAGCGCCACAAGGCGAGCCAACCGATACACATTGCGCATCGCCTGGCTGACGCCAATCATCCCGGGCAACGGCTCAACGGCCGGCCCAGCGTCCGAAGAAGCCGTCCTCGGAAGAGCTTCGATGATTTCTGAATATCCTTCTCGTAGTTTTGGTCCCGCCTCTGCCACCTTGTTCCACCCCACGCCGTGGTCCCAAACCTCCACATTGAACGCGGCGGTTTTGGCGCTCCCCGTCTCGATAACCACAATCTTTACGTGGGGGTGGCGAGCCTTAACAATGTTGAGAAGTTCAGTCACGTCCAGGTCAGGAAGCCAGTTATCAACCAACAATGCCTGGCATGCACCGGCTTCGAGTTTCGCTAGCGCCTCCGCTCCTCCTCGCGCCTCCTGGACGGCGCAATCCATCGCACGCAGTGATTCGAGGACCTGTCGCCGGAGTTCGTTGTTGGGGCTTGCCACAACCGCACTGGACACGGCTGAATTCATCAAAAACGTGCTCATGAAACCTCCAGAACCCTGCTTGTTACGCCAGATTCACACCGATGAAATAGCCCGATCTGCGAAGGGTGTGAATGAGCCGCCTGTCGGATTCGCCGTCAATCTTCTTGCGTAGATAGTTGATATAGACGTCGACCACATTGCTCACGGTGTCGGGCGCAAGCTTCCAAACATCTTCGATAATCATCGCCCGCGACACACAACGGCCGGCATTCTCCATCAAATACTCGAGCAGGGCCAGTTCTTTGGGCGTCAGATCAATCTCGCGCCCCGCGCGCCGCACTTGCCGCTTCATCCGGTCGAGCTCGAGGTCCTCGACGCGCAGCACCGGACTGCCCGTCTGTTTCGATCTGCGAAGCAAAGCCCGCGCACGAGCCGCAAGCTCAGAAAATGCAAAAGGTTTGGCCAGGAAGTCGTCCGCGCCCATGTCCAGCGTCCGGACACGCTCAGGAATCTCACTATGCCCCGAAAGAACAAGGACAGGGACAGAACTGTTTCTATCGCGGAGACGCTGCAAAATGTCCGAGCCGTCCAGTTCGGGAAGACTCAAATCCAGAATAACCAAGTCGTATCGCCGCGTCTCGGCCAGACTCCTGCCTTGTTGCCCGTCTGCAGCCACGTCTACCGCGTATTGTTCGTCTTCAAATCCTTGCCTCAAAAACGCCGCTACGGGTTCGTCGTCTTCGATAATCAGTACATTCATGGAATCCTCTCACGCCACTCATTTCCCGGAAACCTTGGGGAAGGGAGTTAACATGTGAACTATTGATCAATGTGATAATGATTCAGAGAGCGCTAAGTTTCAAGCAAAAAATCATTAATCTTCGCTCATCGGGGAGCTTATTTTTGAGATTCAGGCGAGGTGTTTACAGGAAGAGACTTAGAAGACTGGGACGTCTTGGAGGTTTCTGACATGGGATAGGCAAAGAGATTCGAAAGATCTGTTCGCAGGATTACAATATCCACCCTCCGGTTGAGCGCCCGTCCCGCCGGCGTCACGTTGGTCGCCACAGGATGATATTTTGCATAGCCCGCAGCGGAGAGCCGCCAGGGAGCGATCCCGAAGCGCGTGATCAACAACTCGAGCACTTCCGTGGCTCGCGCCGTAGAGAGTTCCCAATTGGAAGCGTATTGCGCGTTGTGGATGGGCACGTTATCCGTCTGGCCTTCCACGCGGATGTTCTGATAGGCATGGGCAAGAATTCCGGCAATCCGCGCAATAACAGGCAAAGCTCCGGGCTTCAGAACGGCGGAGCCGGTGTCGAAAAAGCCGACCTCCTGCAGGCTCACCACGAGCCCTTCACTCGTGGTCCTCATGTAAACGTGGTGTTCCTTGATCTCCACACCGAGCGCCGACAGGAGCTGTTTTCTTATTCCCGCGAGCTCGCCCTTCATGTAAGTGGGTCCCACAAACGTTGTGTGCTGGATCTTGAGCGATGGAAAGGTCGATACGGACATCGTCTTCTGCTCGTTCGCCACCAGCTTCACTTGCTCCAGAGCCTGATGGCCACGTCCGCTGTTGAAAACGCCCATTTGCTCGAACGCGATCTGAATGGCCTGGGCCACCGCGAGGGTCTTGCGCTTATCCACTTGAGACGAAGCAAACAAAACTACGAACAGTGCGAACATCAGCGTAATGAAATCCCCGTAAGAGATCAGCCACCGCTCGTTGTTCGCGTGCGACTCCGCCTTCTTTTTGCGGCTCATGAAGCGCGCGCCAGCTCCTTCTGTTTCTCTTTTTCCTTGTCCTCCGCCTGGCTCTCGGCCAGATATCCGCGGAGTTTCGTTTCAACCATCCGCGGGTTCAATCCTTCCAAGATGGAAACGACCCCTTCCAGGATCATTTCGCGAAACACTTCATCCTGCCGGTTTCGATGCTTCAGCTTCGAAGCGGAAGGAAGGAATACAATATTCGCACTCACGAGTCCATAGATCGTGGCCACGAAGGCCGCCGCGATGCCGCGGCCTACCTTTGAGACGTCGGCAAGATGCTGCATGACCTCGATCAAACCCAGCACGGCGCCTACAATGCCCAACGTCGGCGCAAAACCTCCGGCCGCCTCGAACACCTGGGGCGCTTTCTCCTCGATTTCCGCCTGGTTCTCCATTTCCAGTTCCATGATCTTTTTCAGCTCTTCCGGCTCCGTGCCGTCAATCGCCAGCATGAGAGATTTCTTAAGGAAAGGGTTTTGAATCTTCTCAAGGTCGCTATCCAGGGAAACAATCCCTTCTTTGCGGGCCTTCTTCGCGTAGCCCAGGATTTCAGTGATCAGCCCCTCGAAGTCAACGTTTCGGTCGAAAATCACCTGGCTCATGCGCTTGAAACTGTTCAAAACCGTGGGAAGCGGGTAGGAAATCAGCACGGCGCCGATTGTGCCTCCGATGACGATGAGGAAAGCGTTAGGTTGCAGGATTTGGCCGATCTTGCCGCCGTCCAGCGTCATGCCACCGAAAATACCGCCCAGAGCTACAAGCACCCCAGCCAACGTTGCTTTGTCCAAGAGCTATCTCCCTCACTCGTTTTCATCATCAGGCTGGTCGCGTTTCAGCGGCACGATGGCCGGGGAAGGCAACATGGCAAAGGACGCAGGCATAAGCCGCCTTCGAAAGGCCGTGATGCGATCGAGAATCTCTTCGGCACTCTCGAGCACAACCACCTTTTCCCCCGTGACCAGCGTTATGACCGTGTCCGGCGCGTTTTCGATGAATTCAATTAAATCGGAATTCACGACCAGCGGCTTTTTGTTGAGCCGGGTAAGTTCAATCATAGGAGTCCGCTCCCTCACTTCCTCATCGCGCGGCATTGATCCTGCTTCCTCCTCTGGCACGCACACCACCACTTTGCGGTCAACTCTCCGCCTAAGGGGTTATATCGGCAGATCGGCAGTTATGTTCAGCCGGCTGGCGGAGTAAAGGGAACGATCTGGCATTCCAAATGCTTTAGTGGACAGCGGACAGGTTTCCAACCGGCGAGTGAATTCCTGCGCCTTCGGCGCGATCACCCCCTCGTGCCTGGAGATAGCACCATGCCCTTTGAAGAATCTGGCAATAAAACGGCCCTGGCAGAGGAAAAGCAGAATCGAAGGCCGCTGATCGCTCTAGTGACGCATGGTGTTCCCCAAGACGAGATTCCAGTCGAGCTTGGTGATGCGTCCGATCAGGTGATCGACGGCGCCATTCCGTTATTGCGCAATAATCGCTTGCCGGCCGGTTCGGACGGCGCAATCTTGTGGATGAAAGGAGATCGGCTCCTGGAGGGCTCCTCAGAGGTTTTGCGGGAGGCGGTTGTTTCCTCCCCCGGGCGCACTCTCGTTCCCATCCATCTCCCTTGCCTTCCGGAGCTTGACCTGCTTGGCCTCCAGCCACGAATCTGGACGCGCGGACAGGCGTCGGACCACATCACGAACCAGTTCCGGATTGCGGGCTCGGTTTCCCCTTCTCCGGAGTTTGTCGCATTCCTCGAAGAGGAAGGAAGTAAAGAACCGTGGGCGCGTATATACCGGGCTTTGTTGAGTGCGAGCATCAATCCCCGGAAAGCTTCAGAGGACCTCTTCGCCTTCTGGAGCGATGCCTCGGTCCTTTTGCCAACCCTTCGCGCGCTGGTGCTGTACAACCTGATTGTGCTGGCCATCCGCGTGGTTGAGATAGGTCAGGCAAGCAAACTCGCAGGCCTGGCGATGGACTACTTCCCTCGCAGCGCGGAATTGGCATTTCTGGCGGGTTGGCTTGCAGTCAAGGAGGGGAACCTCGCGTCTTCCCGCCACTTTGCTCAGCAGGCGATCGAGAGCGGTGATCCGGCTTACGCCGGATGCGGTGGGGAACGGTCCTACCGCAGCCAATGGCTGTTAGGACTCGCCTTCGAGATCGAAGGAAAGCAGCGGGACGCCATAGAGAATTACTCGCACGGCGCGGTCCGGCGCCCAGCGTATCCTCCCGCCGTTCTTGGCCTGCTACGGCAGCGACTGTGGTATGACCACGCCCGGGCGCTCACGTCTACCGTGTTATCAGATCTGGTACAGCGCGAGCCGCAATATCTGGAGCTCGTACTTCATTTTCTGTTACTCCACCGCCTTTTTAATCCGGCGCAAGAGATGCTCGAATCGTCGCCGGCGTCTGATGAGCAACGGCACAGGTTACAGTCTGCGCTGGACGAGCGAGCCGCTGCTTTCCGGTCCCAGCCTCGCAAGAAAGAGGTGGCGCCGGGCGCGCTGCTGATCGGCAACTTTTGGGTGAATTCGAGCCTTGCCCGAATCAACCGTGAGTTGGCGGCAGCTCTCTCGGCCCAGCCAGGCGTGGAAGTGGCGATGGAGCCTGCCGACTTTGCAAATACGCCAGGTAAGGCGTTGCCGCATTTTGAAGCCATTTCCGAAGGTCTTAAACACCGCTTGAGACGGCTCGATTTGACGATCAGGCATTACTGGCTTCCAGATTTCGGCCCCGTACCTTGCGGCAAGCTTGTCGTCACCTTTCCCTGGGAATCGGGTTCAATGCCGGTGCGATGGGTGGAGCAAATTCGCCAAAACGTCACAGAAATGTGGGTTCCCTCTCAGTTTACGAAAGACGTGCTCCTATCGGCCGGCGTCGAGTCCGAACGCGTCCAGGTGATCCCCAACGGCGTCGATACCAACATTTTCACCCCCGAAGGGTCAAAGTGGAGACCCGAGGGTTGCCGATCATTTGTTTTTCTGTTTGTCGGGGGAGCCATCGCGCGGAAGGGCGCAGACCTGCTCTGGAATGCGTACAGTCGGGCGTTTTCTTCTCACGACGATGTCAGCCTGGTTGTGAAGGATCTTGGCTCCGCGACGGTTTACGCAAGGACGTCTCTACTGGACTTGCTCCGCGCTGCCGCGCGGAAACCGGGCGCGCCTCACTTGATGATCCTGACTGAGGAGCTGGAGGATTCAAACCTTGCGTCACTTTACCGGGGCTGCGATGTGTTCGCTCTGCCCTATCGAGGCGAAGGTTTTGGCATGCCGTTGGCGGAAGCGCTGGCGTGCGGAAAACCGGTGATTACGACCGGGCTCGGTCCGGCTCGCGAATTCTGTTCCTCGGAAGCGTCGTTTTTCATTCCCGCCCGGATCATCGAAATGCCCGGCGTGCAAAACGAGTTTGGCCCGATGACCGGCCCGCGCACGTGGTTCGAACCGGACACGAACGAGTTGGCGCGCACCATGCGATACCTCTACGAGCGCCGCGACGAGGCGGCGAGCAAGGGCGTGCTGGGGGTTCAAACAATTAGAGAGAGGCTTGCCTGGGATCGCATCGCCCTAATGCAGATGGAACGAATCCGGCGCCTTACCGAGCCCTGACGTCCGTCTAACTGAGAGTCTCGAGAAATTAAGCCTGTGGCTGGAACGTGAGATCCGGGAGGACCCGTTTTCAATATGCCCACTCTGACGCTCTCGATGATTGTGAAGAACGGTGAAAAGACGCTGCCCCGCTGCCTCGACAGCGTTCGCGGGCTGGCGGACGAAATCGTGATCGCGGACACCGGATCAACCGATCACAGCATAGAGATCGCACGACGCTATGGTGCGGAGGTATTCAGCATTCCGTGGGAAGATGACTTCGCGAAAGCACGCAACCTATCCCTGGCGCGGGCAACGTGCGATTGGGTGCTGATGCTCGACTGCGATGAAATGCTGGATCCTGACACGGCCAAAGTACTGCCAACCCATCTCGCCGCCCGTCAGGTGATGGGCTACACGGTCACCATCCGCAACTACGTCCAGCAGCTCAATTTTTTTATGTGGGACCAAAGGGCAAAACGAAACGAAGATACACGGGACTTCGTGAAAGATCTGTCGGGGTATGCGGACCACGTCAACACACGGCTCTTTCGGCGCCATCCCGAGGTCTATTTCCAGGGACGCGTTCACGAGACCGTCGGATACCGCTTGTACGAGCTTGGCATGCGGATGGATCAGGCGGAATTCATCATTCATCATTTCGGGTTCCTCAATCGCGAGCAGATACAGGCGAATAAGGCCGTCTTCTACCGCGAGCTGGGCCGCCAAAAAGTCCGTGACTTGCCTGACAACTCACTCTCGCATTTCGAGCTGGGCGTTGAAGAAGCGCTCCATTTCCACAATTACGGAGAAGCGGCTGAACACTTTCATAAAGCCGCTCAGCTCAACCCGAGATTTGGCCCGGGATGGCTCTATTACGGCCGCATGCTCACATTGACCGGCGAACACCGCGGTGCGATCGAGGCTTACGCCCGTGCCGAAGAAACATCTGTCAATCGTACGATGCTGCTGGATTACCAGGGTGAATCGCATTACGCGCTCGGCGACTTCAAGGCTGCACGGAGCTGCTATCAGAAACTTCACGAGCTCGAACAGGATGACCCGTCGATCGAAAGTAAGCTCGGATTTACGGAAGTCAGGCTCGGTCTCACAGACGAAGGGCTGCGACGGCTCCGCCACGCCATCGGCGCCGCCCCTGGAAATGTTGAATGCCACGACCGCCTCATCACAGCCTGTCTTTGGCTGGGAAAGCTGGAGGAAGCGGCGGAAGCGGCGGAGCGAAAGCTGGAAACGAGTAAAGCCCAGCCGGAATGCTTCCTGCGCGCCGCTACGATGTACGTGCTGCTCAATCGATGGCAGCGGGTGTTGGATTTGGTGAAGCTGGGTCTCGAACATTTTCCCAAAGATCCGAAGCTCAATGAGGGGCTTCTCGAGGCACGGCGGCAATTGGAAATCGCCGAAATGGCCGAACGCGGAGATGTGGACTTCCGGAACAAAGACTATGCCGCGGCGTGCGAGCACTATCGCGATACGCTGGCCAGGCTGAGCGCCTCTCCAGTGGTGGAAAGCAAGTTAGGCATTGCGGAGGTACGCGCGGGATGGGTGGAGGAGGGGCTTGCCCGCCTGCAAAAAGCGGTGAAGCAGCTTCCCCAGGCTATTGAGAACTACGACCGGCTCATCACGGCGTGCCTGGAGACAGGCCGAGCCAAGGAGGCTGCGCTGGCAGCGGAAGACAAGCTCCGGCATACGGCGCCGCGCCCTGAGATTTATCTGCTCGCCGCCGGTCTGAGCGCCCAAGCAGCCAATTTGGCGCGAGCGGCGACGCTTGCTGAGGAAGGTCTCGGCTGGTTTCCGGACGATCAAAAGCTGCGTCAGTTGGCCGTCGAGATCGAGAGGCTGGCTCCCCAACAAGCGGCAAAGTAACAGCGTCGGTTTCTGAAAAAAGCCGGCCTGCTGTGTTGCCTTGCGTCGGCCCACATCAGTGGCTGGCTGGAATTCTTCGACGCGCTGCTACGGATTAGCCCGCTCAAGCGCAGCTTGTACGGCACTGGGAGCGCTTGGTAGCGCAGCCAACTCACGTAGCAGTCGCCTGCTGACTGCGGCAAATGCCGGCAGCTCCCTGCGGCTGACGCTGCGGGCAGAAGGCAAATGCATCGCAAGGAAGTTGAAAAAGCGCCCGTAACGCTCGATCCGAAAGTCCAAATGCGGGCCCGTTGACCAGCCCGTATCACCCGTGAGCGCGATGACCTGGCCCTGCCGCACCCTTTCACCCCGATGCACCAAAATCCTCGACAAGTGCATGTAGAGAGTCTCGTAGCCATGAGGGTGTCGCAGACGTACCAGCCGGCCGGCCCCGCCATCCCAACCGGCAAACACAACCTTCCCACCCGCCACGGCTTGGACTTTGCTGCCAACAGGCGCGGCTAAATCAATACCGAGGTGAGGCTCGTAGCGATGGAGAATTGGATCGAGGCGATCGTAGCTGAAGCGCGAGGTGAGGCGTGCGTGGAATCGGAGAGGCGAACGGAGAAAAGCCTTCTCGAGAGCCTTGCCGCCGGGAGTGTAGTAGGCAGCATGTCCATCCGGGTCGTGGAATAAAATCCCTTGGTAAAGGTGACCTTTATTGTCGTATTGCGCCGCCAGGATTTGCCCGTAGCCCGCGAAGCGGGTCTCGGCCAATTTTTTGCGAACGAGCACCTTGAAAGTGTCACCAGGTTGGCAGTCAGTGTTGAAGTCGAGCTGCCACCTGAAGAGCCGAGCGATTTCTGCGGCGAGCTGTTGGTGTGCTCCCGCATCATCAACCGCCTGGACCAGAGAGTCCTCGACGCGACCGCTCACTCCAGTAACGACCGTCGTTTCCGGAATATTCTGGATATGCGCAGCAAAGCTCTGGCCTTCCCGCTCGATCCAAAGCTGGCGCTCCGGGTCAATCTGATAGCACAAGCCCACCAAGCCACCGCTTGCGGACTTCGTTAGTGTGATCTCAGCGCCAGCCTTCACCTTGCCCAGATTGTAGACCGGCCGCGACTGCTTGACGATGCGAGCGATCGTGGCTCTGCCAATGCCTTGCGAGCGCATGAACCTCGTGAACGTCGTGCGCGCCGGGATCCGGCTCCTGGCACGAAAGATTTGCGGCTTCACGCTCTGGGCCGTTGTCTCTATAGCGCTCGGACGGCCCGGGGTCAATTGACGCTCTGCAGCCCTGCGGCGTTGAATGATGAAAACCAGCATTACCGCGCCTGCAACAAGAAGCCCCAAGAGAACCATCAGGGTTCGGCTGTAGGCTGGATTTTTCAATACAGACATCTCCTATTGGCCCGCCGAAGCTACGGAGACGGGAATGTGAAATGGCATGCATGTAAAATGTCGCCGGCGGAGAACGCCACAGCTTGACAGTGCGCGCTGCTGGGTCATCTCAGCAAAGCGCGCCCGATAGCGATTCCTTCCGGGCGCCTCGATGACGAGCGCTTTGGCGTGCCTCAGCGCAGGAGCCGTGCGACGAGCGCTCTCAAGCACTCGACGCACCGCGCGTGGGTTGCGAAATATGCCGCCGACCTGAATCGCCCAGTCGTGGGCCGTATGAGCGTTCACCTCGTTCATTTCCAGGCTGCTGACGGCGTCGGGCTGAGCCGGCGCTTGATCCCCACGAGCTTCAGCCGGTGAGCCGGTCTTCGTCAACGTCGCACCCGCCTCTCGCAAGAACGCCTGATTCAAAAGAGCGATCATCAGCCGCTCGCGCGCCCAACTCGTGTTCTCTCCCAGCACCACGCCCACCAGCCGCCGTTGCCCGCGCACGGCTGACGTTACCAGGTTAAACCCGGAGGCGCTGGTGTAGCCCGTTTTCATCCCGTCGGCGCCTGGGTAATCGCTGAGCACGTGGTCGAAGCTGTAAAACCTCCTGCCGCCGAACGTAAAGTCCCGGACGTCAAAAAAATGGTAATAGCCTGGAAAGTTGGATATAAGCGCAACCGCAATTGTGGCCATATCTCGGGCCGTCGTCTTTTGAAACGCGTTGGGAAGACCCGAGGCATTACGGAAAGTGGTGCGGCTCATGCCAAGCTGCCGGGCCTGCTCGTTCATCAAGCTGGCAAAGCGCTGCTCGCTCCCGGCAACGCCCTCGGCCAGGACGACCGCCGCGTCGTTCGCGGAGTGCGTCACGATGCCCAGGATACACTGCTCGACAGAAATGAAGCCGCCGGGCCTGAGACCCAACTTGGTGGGCGGTTGTGCAGCCGCATGCCGCGACACCAGCAGTTTCTCATCCAGTCTGAGCGTTCCTCGCCGTAGCGCCCCGAAAACCAGGTAGAGCGTCATCAGCTTGGTTAACGATGCAGGGTACGTCAGTTCGTCGGCATGATGCTCCTCAAGTACCGCGCCAGTCCCGGCGTCCACCACAATTGAAGCCTGAACAGCTCCCATAGCCAGCCCGGCCGCCAGACACATCGCGAGAGCTATCCGGCAAGCACCGGCGGCCCACGCCTCAAGCGCGCTGCGATGAACGCTGCCTGGCAGCTCTGCTGAAGTACGGAATCTTGATGCGGTACTCTTTCGCAGGCTCATGACACTCCTCTAACGCAGCACCGGCACGCCCAGTATATACACCGTTTCGTCACCGGGCCAAGCTTTCTCATTCCCCTTCCATAGGTGATCGGCAGGCTGCCGGAGATCGATGACTCCGTGCGGAGCTAAATCTCCTTGCCGGCTTGAACACCCAGGCAGCCAATTTGCCGCCGCAAGTTCTGGCCGCTAGCGTTCATGAGCCGCGCAGCCCGGCGCCGGAAATCCACCAAGAAGATGATGCATTTTCCCCGGCAGCAGCTCGCTCGACTCCCAGCGCTCCTCTGCAGCGCTGAGAACGTCTGCGATTCGCCGGGCCGCCTCCCCGTCCCCATAAGGGTTGGGCGACTGCGACATTTTTTGGTATTCGGTCCGGTCGTGAAGCAGCCTGCATGCTTCGGATACGATCTTTTCAGTCTGCGTGCCGACAACGCGGGCTGCGCCGGCGGCCACCGCCTCGGGCCTCTCGGTAACGTCGCGCATCACGAGGACGGGCTTGCCCAAGGACGGGGCCTCCTCCTGAATGCCTCCCGAATCCGTAATGATAAAGTGGCACCTTTCCATCAGGTAGACAAACTCCACGTACTGAAGGGGCTCGAGAAGATGAATAGGGTGCAGGCCACCGAGCAGCTCATGCACAGGGCCTTCTACGTTGGGATTGGGGTGAACCGGGCAGACGACCTCGACCGAATTTCCAAGAGCTATCTCACGCAGTGCCCTGCAGATGCGCTCAAGCCCAGCGCCAAAGCTCTCCCGGCGATGGGCGGTCACGAGAATCATTTTCCTGTTGCGATCCAGGTACGAAAACCGTGAATCAAGCTGGCGAGCTAGCGCGGAATTTCCGCTGACGGCCGCAACGGTTCGCAGCAGCGCATCGATAACCGGGTTTCCCGTCACGTGGATGTTCCTTTCCGCTATTCCCTCTTGCAGGAGATTGGCTCTGGCGGAGGCCGTGGGCGCGAAATGCAGAGACGAAATAACGCTGGTCAACCGCCGGTTCGCCTCCTCCGGCCAAGGAGCATCTATGTTTCCCGTCCTGAGCCCGGCTTCCACGTGGGCGACACGAATGCGCTCATAAAAAGCGGCAATGCCTGCGGCGAACGTGGTGGTCGTATCGCCCTGCACCACAACCCAGTCAGGCCGCCACACTCGCAAAACCTCGTGCAGGCCGGCAATAACCCCACAGGCGATTTCGTGCAGCTCCTGACGGTCGCGCATAATGTCGAGGTCGAAATCGGGAACGATATTGAAAAAATCGAGCGCCTGATCCATCATGCGCCGATGCTGGGAGGTGGCGCACACACCTACATCAAACGATCCTGGCCTTTCCCGAAGCGTCTGGATTACCGGGGCCAGCTTGATCGCTTCCGGCCTGGTGCCAATAACAATCAATACGCGTTTCTTAGATGCACCCATAACCGGACCTTGAAGCGCCCTTCTCGCACAAAACCTACAGAGGCTTACAGGTCCCACAATTGTGGAAACCAGCGATATTCCTCCCTGGACGCATACCCATAGCGAGCAAGACACGTTTCATGAGGAAGGCCCGAGTACGTTTGGCTGCTGGAATGAAGAATTGGGCGTGCGGCAGGGGCCTTTCGAATTAAGAAATCGGCGAAGACCAGGCATCGCGTTTCCATCACGATGACACCCGGAGACCCATTTGATGGGCGAGGGAAAGCGCTCCGCTGTCATTTCGATCCAATGACAATGCGCGCCGAGCCGCTTCACGAGCCAAAGAGACCTCGCCAAGGCCGTTCATCAGAGATGCCAGCCGAGTAAGGAATCGGGCATTTTCCGGAGCGACCGCCAAGGCCTTCTGTAGCAACTCCACAGCCGCCGCACGATTTCCGATGAGATATTGCCTGTGTGCCTCCCCGACCAGCGCCCGGAGGTGTTCGGGGTCACAACCGGTATGGCGATGGTTCGTTTCAGGCTGAAGTGAGCGAGTGGGCGAAGGATGTCGCGCGGAGTTTGACGTGGCGTCCTCGGCCGTGCGTCTGCGTTTGGATTCCAACTGGAACAACTCGCTTCTCGATTTGTCCATCACCAGTAAAGGCAGCCTTCCGCCCGCACACATCCCGTTAGAATTTGCTATCGCCAGATAGAGATTACGGATCAACGGATGATCTATAACCTCCAATCGCCTGGCGATCTGCAGAGCTTCCCTCCCTTGCCCGAGTAATGCGTATGCCGCCGCAAGGTTTCCTGCCGCTACCGGAGAGTTGCACAGCTCCACAGCCTTAGTCAGGAAAAAGATGGCCAGTTGAGCGTAATCGCCGTTGAACCAGGGAGAAGTCATCATCTTCTCTCCCATATCCAAGCATGCGTGTAAGGTTGCCGTCGTTCCGTCCCTGCACTCGGAAATTGAGGGGTAGAGCGATTCCAGAGTCAGTCCGCCCGGGTGGCGGCCGAGTGCTTTACGAAAGGTCAATTGTGAAGAGCGCCGAATCATATCCCCTTGAGTCGCGGTCATACTTTTATCGTGAAGTCTGTAATAGTAAAGAATCTGCGGTACGTAGACGGGCTCGAAATGCTCCCTGATTCGCAGCCACATGTCCCAGTCTTCGGCCCCTTCCAATTCAGGATCGTAGCGACCTACCGTTTCCTGGCACTCACGCCGATAAAGAAAAGAAGCGTTACCGGGGTTGCACCGAAGGAGGCTGGGATAGCTGAAGTCCTGATCGCGATGTACGCCCTTGATCCTGTTGCGCTCATCGATCCAGGCGAAAGCCGAGTACGCAAACCCAGCCCCAGGGTCACGGTCTAGCGCTTCGACCAGGGACCCCAGAAAACCAGGCGAGCAATAATTGTCGTCGGAGGTCCAGGTGAAATACCTCCCTCGAGCGGCCTCGAATCCCGCATTGAGCGCCCCGGGCAGCCGCTTGTTCTCCTGGTGGATCACCCGGATCCGAGGTTCGCTGATCCGGTCGAGATAATCACGAGTGCCGTCGGTCGATCCGTCATTGACAATGATTAATTCGAAATTTGTGAAGGTTTGCGCCAGGACGCTGCCGATGGAAACCGGCAGCATGGTCAGATGGTTATACGTGGGGAGCACGACTGAAACCAGCGGAGGTGTTTGCGCGTCATCGAGCCTTACTTTGACTGCGCTGGGACGCGTCTGGCCAGCGATGAGTTTTTCGACGTTGGAGTTATGGGACAGCAGAACGATTGGCCGTTGATAATCCTCACTGAATCCAAGTACTGCTGCGTAGCCCATCTTAAGCTTGTTGCAGATGTAAATGATTTCTGTTTTCCAGTCCCTCCCATAGCATTCCTCCTGAACCGCCGCCTCAATCACCACATACGATGGATTGAGTTTTGCCAGATCAGCCAGGAATCGTTCTTTGTTGGTAATATGATGGTACGTCGAATAGACGGTTACCAGTTGGATCTGCTCATCCTTCAAAAGCTCATAGAGACTGTCTTGGCCGCATTCCGCGCGGAAGAACTCAACTTTGGATGAATTAATCAAAAACGCCAATAGGTTGGAGAGCTCGACATACTTTCCGTAAGCCTCTACTCCGATACTCTTTCGAATCATTGGAGTCCGGGAAAGCTCCAGATTAAATCGTCCAAGGTTGCTGCCGATATCCAGATGCGTGACCGGCGCATCAAAGAGCTTTTCACATACCTTGCCCAAGAACCTGATCCTCGAATCCTCAAGCGGGCGTTGCCCCGCGACCTGGATGCCCGGCAGATTAATCGACTGATAGATCCTGTCGTCACGCCCGTGGTCCAGGGTTGCTAAAAAGGAACACGAAGAGTCGAAATTGCACTGCTTGATCAATTCGGGCAGCTTGGTCACGATCACCTTTGACAATTCCGTCCTTAGGCGATTGAGACACGTATAACCACCCGCGAAACCATATCCCTCCGGCATGAATCCTACGTTGCCCCAGGCGTTTTCACCAGCAACGTCCAAAGATCTTTCGAAGGGAATGTCCTGCGCCAGATAACGCGCCTCCTCAAAATCGATCAGGACAGGAGTCTTATCCCGGAACATCAGGTTGTTCTCGTGGACGTCGGTGTGTACCATGTCCCTTTCGAACAACGTGCGAACGGTTGCCTCGATTTGCCGGAAGGCAGTGAGAACCTCGAGGGGCGACAGGGAATCGAGGGCCGCTCGCCAAGGGATCAGCTTTTCCAGGAAAAGAAAACAGAAACCGTCTTTTTCAGAATATCCCAAAAGTTTCGGCACGTTTTCAGAGACGCCTTGGAGCCTCTGGAGAAATTCAAATTCATTGCGGACGGATGGAACTGCAATGAATTCCTTCTCCCCCTCCAATTTGCTCTCAACCGTGACCGCAGTGCTTTTGACCTTGAGGAAAGCCTCCCGGCTGCCGAATCGGATTTGAAACAGGGTCGCCCCGCCGCCCGGCTCCCATGCGCGCTTGGTTACGTGATAGACAGCCTCGACCCCATCCCCCGCGAATTCCTGAATGACATTCCGAAGAAGATCAGGCCGATCCAGAATTGCGTCTAAGCAGGCATTCTTTGCAGCGATTGCGGTCTTGTTGAATAACATCAATCCCGACTCCTCTTACAACCTGTCGCCGCTAGCCGCGAGTCTTCTCCAAAAACAAGCTCTCGGGCGATTCACGCTTGTGACAAGTCTTTGTTCCGCTCCAGCACACAAACAGGCCGTCGGGCCGTCGTACTCCGTCGTATCCCACGAACTCAGAGCTTACTTCGAGCCCCTCCTCCCTCATCATCGAGGCAAGTTCCTCTGTATCAAACCACTTCTCCCAACTGGGTATTTCAAGCGATCCGAGCTTTTCGGCATTTTTGTCTATGATGATCAGCTTGCCATTCACGGCGAGAACGCGCGCCAGCTCCCTCACCGATTCCTCGATTTGCACGGCGTGTTCCAGGGCCTCGATACAAATGACCGCATCAAATTCACCATCGGCGAAGGGCATATTCAAAATGGAGTTCTGGACCGTGCGAATCCCTTGCGGGACATGCCGAAGCATTTGAGGTGAAACGTCCATCGCTGTAATCATGGCTTCAGGGTACAGTTGTTTAATGAGTTTAACGTAGCGTCCTTTTCCGCAGCCGGCATCGAGCAGACGTTTGCCATTGAGATCTCCCAGGCGCTGCAAAACGGCTTCGACCCTGGCATCGCTTGGCGAAATATCGGATTGATAGGAGGTCGCCGTATTATCGAAATGGCTGGAAATTTGCCTCTGAACGGATTCTATTGCATATTTTACGGCCCACGATATCTCCTCCGCCGCAAAGTAGTCAGCGCCTACACCGTAGGATCCGTAGAATCCACCGCTCCCGCTTTGCAGAGACGACAGAAACTCGGCCGCCTTGTTGCCCCTGGCCGTTTCTCCCAAGCGAAACCACACCAAGGCTAGCTGCGCCAAACCCGTTGAACATACCCATTCGACATCATGGTACGCGGGAACCGCTCCGGTGGGCTGCTGCAACTCTGCAACGGAAGCCATGCCCGCCCGGGCCTCCGCGTCGCAACCAAGATCTACAAGCGCTTCCTGCACATAACCGTAAAAATGGGTCAGTGCGTTTGGCTGCCGAAAGTCAGTCAGGATCGCGTTTCTCAGATAGTGGTCCAGGCTCTTGCCGACGAACTCACGGTATGAACGCTCGTTTAATATCTCCGCCGCGTCCCGAAGGGGTGGGAGGACGTAGAGATGGATCGCCTCGTTAACCTCGCCGCGGCGCCCTAAACTCCAGGCGCCCCCAGGCCCAGGAACAGGCAGTCTGCCGCTCGAGTCCGCCGATCGCACCAGCCAGTCGCATGCCCTCCGAAGAGGCGCCTCCAGCGAGGGCATCCGATCGATCATCGTCACCCAGCCGCGCACAACTTGCCCCGTGTCGAACGCGAAGCCACAGCCGCATGGATCGCCGTCCATGCCGAACGAGCCGTCGTCTCTTTGAACTGAGAGCAACCATCGCGCGTACTGAGAAGCCAAACCTTTGTAGCCGACGGACAGAAGCGTGGGAATGAAGTATCCCGTTACCTCCGGATAGCTCGACCTCTGGCGTGAACTGATGACGATTCCAGCGCCAGGGACCGAATTGGCCCTGACCCAGCGAAGCGCTTTTTCCAGCATCATGGCGCCTGCTTTCGAGTTCACCCTCTTGAAGATTGAGGAGCCGGCAGCATCACAGAGCTCTCTTCATTAAGTTATGGAACCGATAATAAGAAGCTAAAACTCGAGCGGTCTGCAAACTATTCTCCGCTTGCCATTCTTCATGGCATCAAGGAAGTCCCGGGCGAGCGCCTTGGTCGTCAAGTGTTCTTCCGCATAGGCACGGCAGGCCTCGAACACTTCCAAAGGGATGGCGAAGAGATCGCCCAGATAACCTCTTTCGATTTTGCGGAGAAACCGCTTGGGGAGGGTTATCATCGTATGCGCCGGGCAAGACCGTAAGCCCTCGAAAAACGGAATGCATCCGTTGGCAAGGATTTCGTAATGCCTGAGGCAGTCCCAACCCGCTTTTTTTCTTGTGACGCCAAACACGCTGGCTGCATAGTCGTCGAAATAATCCTGCTCGTTTTCGAATGTGTAAGTCTCCAGCCGGCCGGGGACGACGGTGGCCCAAACTCTCGTTTTCTGCGGAACGCTCCTTCTGATCGCTCGCTTGGGTATCGCGAAGTTAATGGGGATGCAAGCTGAAGATTGGCGCGTGCATTCACGCTTGAAGTACCTGCCGCAGGGAAGTAACTCTTCCTTGATGGCTTGGCCGTCTTCTCCATCGATGAGCGCCACTTGAGAGCGCGGGTAGACGTCCCGAACAATTGAAAAATGATCCAGGTTGCGCCAGACCGACCCATAGACCACCAAATCGAAGTATCGCCGCCGAAGCTTTTCCTCAATGTCACAGCGGTCAACTCGTAGATCGGGCAGGCTGCCGTAAAGCGTAAATCCCCTTCCGTAGAGCGAACGTTTCTTTTCGGGCGTTACGTCAGACTCGTACATAAACCAGATCCGTTGCGAATCCACCACGTCCGGGCCAAGAAGTTCACGAAGTCCGTCGAAGAGCAAATCGCATTGATAGTCCTGGCGCCTGCCACTCGACAGGAACAGGACTCTCATGCGTTCGAATCCTTGGCTTGCAAATACGCGAGGGTGGGCGGCTTCGCATCACCCGGCGTGGAGCTTTGGATGACTTGTCTGTAGAATTCAAGGGTTCTGTCGATGAGACGGTCCCGAGTGTAATGTTCGAGGTAGCGCTTTCTTCCCGCTTCCCCCAAGGACTTGCGCAGCTCGGCGCTGCTAATCAGCCGGTCTAGCGCCTCTGCGAGGCTCTGCGAATCGCCGGGCTCAGCCAAAAGCCCGGTCACTCCGTCGACAATCACTTCTGCCATTCCTCCTGCGCGGCAGCCGATCGCTGGCTTGCCAAACATCATGGCCTCGATGAACACCAGCCCGAAGGATTCGTAGCGAGAAGGCGCCACAAACACATCGCATTCAGCCAGAAGGCGCTCGAGTTCGGCGTCGGATACAGCGCCAGTGAAAATGACCCGATCGCGAAACGGTGCTGCCGCAAGCGACTCCTTGAAACTCGCAGTGGGCGTAATGCCGTAAGACCGGGGGATCTCCTCCCCTACCAGGATGAATCGCACTGCCGGATGCTTGAAGCACAGCGCGGGAATGACTTCGAGCAACATGTCAATGCCTTTCCGGAGCTCTAATCGCCCCGTGTAAAGGACGGTAACGTATTCGCTGTTCCGCCGCGGGTTGAGTCCTTTGGACCGGTCTTCCATTCCGTGGGGAATGACGGAGAGCTGGTTCGCGCCAAACTCGATGCCGTAAGCTTCGCGCATGTTGATTACAATCGCCTCGCTGTTAGCGCGAACGCCGTGAGAGCGCTCTACCACCAGTTTCTCCGCAGCAATCTGCCCTTCGAAGAAGTTCCGTTGCTCCGCCGAACCGTTGATGAGATCCGGATTCGTTTTGATCCAGGATTTTAGCGGTGTATGCAATGAAGTGACCACGCGGAATGACCCATTCGTCATCGCCGCGATGCCCTCCGCATCCCAGACGGGCGCCTCCACCAAGTCAAGGGAAGGATGCATGGCCCGAATTCGGTATAGCTCCTGGAGCATGGTCGCGGAATGCCACCAGGTTTGCAGAGGAACCTCAACGTCTGGCGGTGGGGGGGGGACGCGGCGGCTGGGAACCAGACGATGTACCCAGACATCCTCTTCAAAATCCACTGTGTTATGAGAATGAGGGCTGGTGGTCAGCACATGAACGATGTGGCCTCGGGCAGCAAGACCGCAAGCGAGGTCGTAAGTTAAGCGCGCGATGCCACCCTTTTTCTCAGGAAGATATCCGGAACTGAGCAGGCAAACGGTTAACTTCTCGGACGCCTGAAGGACCGCCGGACAGGGCTTGAACGTGCCAGCATGCCCATTCTCCCACGGGTCCATCGCGACCGGGCCGCGCATCTTCGCGGCCGCGGCGCTCGAAAGAAACCGGCGCGGCTGTGTCAGTCCTCGGGCTATGCCTTCACGAAGGGCTTCTCCCAAGCCCATAGATACTTCATCGATTACCTGCTCTCCAGCACCGGTCGCCGCCAGCCGGGCTTTCGAATAGATTTCTGCCTGGGAGGCGTATTCGACCGGCTGGCGGAATGCGGAAGGCAGATCTGAGCCTGGCAGTGTATTCTTCAGGCTGAAGTACGCCTTGTTCTTGACGAATGGCCGCCAGTCCGTAACGATTCGCTCGCCGTTTCGGAGGTAGCTGGGTAAGCTGCGGTGGTAAACAAACGCCTTGGGCACGTGCTTCAAAACGTAGCCAGCGTCCGTGAGGCGCAAGCATACGTCCCCTTCATCGAGGTAGTAGTCGAACTCTTCGTCGAAGCCACCAATCTCGAGGAGTGCGGTCCGGCGAAACACGCAGTTCCCGCCTTGCAGGACCGGGTACCGGAGACACCCGGGATAACAGAATCCGAGCGCAGGCTCCTCTCGGCCAAAGTAAGCATTCCCATACCGGTCACATACTGTGAAAGCATATTGCAACTCGTGTCCGGTGTGATCGAAGACTAAACCACCGACGCCTCCAACCTCTTCCGAGTCAAAGCCCGCCACGGCATCATTCAGCCAGTTTTCGGTAACGACATCATCATCGTCTATGAAAGCCACCAGATCACCGCGCGCCATCTCAATGCCCACGTTCCTCGAAATGGAAAGATTGCGGTCGGAACAGGATCCAACGCGGATAGAGGACGCCCACTTTTGTAGCACTTGCAGAGTGTGGTCGCTGGAGGGGCCGTTGACGACGATGACTTCGAAATCAGGGTGGTTGAGGCGCCGGAGCGAGCGCAGCGCCTGTTCCAGGGCGTCCGCGCGGTTCAGAGTATTGATCACGACAGACGCTCGGTTCATTGCCCGGCTTCCCCTCTCCTTTTCCTTCGCAAACAAGCCTCAAGCCTGAGCTCCATGCGTCTTAACTTTTCCTCAAGCAATTTCTGCGCCTCCTGCACGGCAGCGTCGGAGCGCCGCGCGGAGCGGAGTGCGTGGGGAAATGACGCGGCATGAACCTTCATATCCCCGATCTGAGGCCGTAAGCCCGCAACTTCAGTCTCCAGCCTGGCGAGCCTGCCTTTGATTGCTGCTATGGATTTTGCAATCAGCTCAAATGCCGTAGCCGAGTTCCTATCCAGGTTTGTCAACTGATCGCGCATGCTGACCAATGCCTTTGAGTGCTCGTTGATGGCAACCGCGACTTTGACGAAATGCGTCTCAATTTCTTTCATGCCAGGCTCGATTGCAGGCGCCGAAAGCGCCATTCCATGAGCGTTCGTATTCATGAGTGATTCCTCACCATCCATCAGGCTGATCAACGGTTCACGGCTGTGCCGGTTAAGAATTGCCTAAGATTACCTCGGCTCACTGCGAACCGCTTACCTCCTCTGCCCGCAGGCCGATAACCAGAGCAATTTGCCAGCCAGTGACGATTC
>JASHON010000012.1 GCA_030041095.1 Terriglobia bacterium | reverse complement strand
GCGACCGAAGGGGCGTAGCCTTGCCCTGAATGATTCGATCGCTGGCGCTCGCGGAAAGGCAAAGCCTTTCCGCACGTCAGGCGGCAGAGCCGCATCATACACATATGACTCTACCCGATCGTCAGGTTCGACAGCGCGCCAAGAAGATCAAGTTGCTGTTGATGGACGTTGATGGCGTCCTTACGGATGGCCTCATCTATTACGTTCCCGGCACTCGCAACCGGTTTGTCGAGATGAAAACGTTCCATTCCCGCGATGGCCTTGGCATACGCTTTGCCCACCAGGCCGGAATCCGCACAGGGATTATCTCGGGGCGCCGCTCGCCCGTTGTGGAATACCGCGCGCGCGAGTTGGGCATCCATTATCTTTTCCAGGACGTGCTGGACAAGTTGGGGCCTTACCAATCCATTCTTAAGGCCGCCCGAGTCCCGGACGAAGCGGTGTGTTACGTGGGGGACGATCTTGTGGACTTGCCTATCCTCTCCCGCGTGGGGCTGGCGGTTGGGGTTGGAGACGGCCACCCGCTCCTTCGCCAACACGTTCACTACTGGACCAAGAATCCTGGGGGCAGGGGCGCCATGCGGGAGACCATCGAGCTGATTCTGGCCGCTCAAGGCAAGCTGCAACCTTTAATAAAGCATTACTTGAGCTGATGAGGGTCACCTGCATTCTGCATTGTGACGTGACCGGGCGCGAGATGTGGCGCCATCGTCCTGCCGGCATCTTTCAGAGCCGGCGCCGGGACCAGCGTCACGCTACTTTGCGCGCTTCCTCAATCAAGGCTTGAACAGCTCACCTGCGCGTCTTGTGACCCACCGCCGTGGAAGAAACCGCTCGATGAACACCAGAAACCGGTCGATAGGGCGCGTTATGACAAGCCCGCCGCCGCGGTCGAGCGCTCGCAAACCCGCTTCGGCCACGCGTTCCGGCGTCTGGAAGCCGCCCCGCCAGCGCATGGGTTTGTAACCTCCTGCTTCAAAGAATTGGGTGCGAGTGGTTCCGGGACAGAGCGTGACCACCGGAATTGGCAATTCTTCAGCCAAACCACACGAAAAGCTGGTGAGGAAGGCCTTGGTGGCCGCGTAGATTGCGGTGTAGGGAAGAGGCTGAAAGCCGGCCGTGGACGAAACATTGATGATGCCGCCGCTTCCTCGCTCGAGCATCCCAGGAATGAGAAAATGCGAAAGTTCAACTAACGCTTCAATATTGAGCCGAATAATTTTTGCCTGCCGTTCGAGTGGCACCTTCCAAAACTCGCCCTGCGCGCCAAATCCGGCGTTGTTGACCAGCAAGTCTACGTGCAGCCTCCTTTCAGCTAACAAACCATAGAGCCTTTGGGCAGCCCCTAGCTCGCTTAAGTCCACCGGAAGCGCCTCGGCCAGAATTCCGTGCTGGGCGCGGAGCTCAGCGGCGAGAGATTCAAGCTTATCGTTGGAACGGGCTACGAGGATCAGGTTATGCTTCCGCGCCGCCAGCGCGCGGGCAAAGCATTCTCCGATCCCGCCGGAAGCTCCGGTCACAAGGGAGTAACCGTGTGCGTCGTCCATGGTGTACCGTTTCGAATAATGGCGTCACCGCGCCCGGGCTGCCCGCAAATATTGCGGATTCGAGTGCCGGGCGCCGCTCGCAATGAGGGCCTCCGCGCGCGCTGCCGTCTCAATGCCGCCGCGGGCGCCCACCGCCATGCAATTGAGCGCCGCCATGGCGTTCGAGAAATTGAGCGCCCGGTCCAACGCCCATCCGGCCAGCAAGCCGTAAATAAACGCGCCGTGAAACACGTCGCCGGCGCCTGTGGTATCCACCGTTTCCACGACGAATCCTGGTGAATAGATGAATCGGCCATCCGCGTAGAGCAGAGCGCCATCGCGTCCGAGCGTCATGCCAGGCGCCTTCATCCCGTACTCGCGCGCCATATATTCCAGCACTCGAAACGGGTCATCCTCACCCGTAGCCGAGGGAAGGAAATTTGCCGAAGCGATCAGGTAGTCGATATAAGGAAAGAGCTTCTCCACTTGCTTGTAAACCGTGTCGAGATCAGCGACGACGGAGATGCCTGCGTCGCGCGCCCATCGCGCCGCCAACAGGCACGCATCCACATCACAGCCGTCAAGATGAAGGATTCTTGAAGAAATCACGGCATCCTGGGAAAGTTCGTGGGGAAGGGTCGCCAGGCGCGGATCGCGGTCCCAGAAAACCGTTCGCTCGCCGGTGGCCCGGTCTACCACGATGTGCCCAAACTGAGTGGGCGTGGCCGGAGAGATGCGGACGTGCTTGATCTCGACACCCTCTTGCCGCAGGCTTTCCAATTGATACTGGCCGGCTTCATCGTCGCCAACCTTACCTATATATCGCGTCCGCAATCCCAACCGTTGGCACGCCACCAAGGCGGTGGAGATTTGGCCGCCCGCCTGGCGCGAGACTGAAACCACGCGCTCTTTGCCTCCAAGGGCAGGGAAGTCCCGGACAAGGAGGACGGTATCCGTTGCATTCAGGCCGATCCCAACCACATCCACTGAAGGTGCAGGCAAGACTTTTCTCCCGCGGCGCGCGAAGCCGGAGGGTTACTCTACATCGCCCAGCCGATCCGTTGCAATGAAAAATGCAGGGATTCTGCAAGGCCTCAGTTTTGGGTTCGGCGGTCGCTGTGGCGCTGGCACCTTGCCAGCATTTGCCGCCGGGACGGCGGCGCTACGGTCCCAAAACTGAGGGCTTGGGGGATTCTTGCTTCGGTCTGCGCTCTCGGAAGGGAAGGCGATTTGGAACAAGGGCCTTGGACCACATGGCGCGGCGCCGAAGGCGAAAATCGAGATGGCAAAAACCGGGTGCAGGCCAGATTATTTTCCACACGCGTGTCTGATAATTTTTGTAGTGGAAGCCGGTCGGTTAACATAACACTTTTGCACCACGAAGGCGTGATTTCCACAGCCGTTGCTCCCGTTCGGCGGCATCAAGGCACTCAAATTTCCGTTCCGACTGAGAACGAAAACCCACTGACTGAGCGCCTTCATTTGTAAGCCTTCAGTTTTGGGTTCGCCACTCGCTGTGGCGCCGGCATCTTGCCGGCGTTTGCCGCCGGGACGGCGGCGCTACGATCCCAAAGCTGAGGCCTTACCTTCATTTTCCTATTTTGCTTTTCGGCAAGCCTCTCGCTATGCTAACGTGATGAGGTTGTAAACGCGCCGGTCCCATCGTAAGCTCATCGGGCGCCCTTTCTGCTGCTCATGCCGCTGCGGGAAACGGAAGCAATTGTTCTCCGAACTTACCGGATCGGAGAAACCGACAAGGTGGTTTCGCTATTCTCGCGGCAGTTCGGGCGCATTCGCGGGGCGGCGACCGGGGCGCAGCGCCCGAAGAGCCGCTATGGCGGCCTGCTCGAGCCACTCACCTACATTCACCTGTGGCTGTATGAGCGCGAGCATCGCGAGCTGGTCCGCATTAACTCCGCGGAGCTGCTCGAGTCGTTTTTCGACATGCAGCGGAATTACCGCCTCCAGCTTGCAGCCCAGTACCTGGCGGAAGTGGGCGAGCGATTCCTTCCCGATCGCGAAGTGAACGAGCGTGCTTTCCGGCTGTTTCTGGCCGTGCTGCGCGGCATGAAGTGGAGCGGAGAAGCCGAGCGTCCGCTCCTTTACTTTAACTTGTGGATGCTGAAGCTTGGCGGGTTCATGCCTCCAGTGACCCAATGCACCCAGTGCGGCCGCGCGCTGGCGGAAGACAGGGCCTACTACGGCAACGAAGCCATCGGCTTTGTCTGCTCCGAATGCCGTGACTCCCGCTATTCACGGAGCGTGCCGGGGGATGTTTCAATCTTGCTGGACGGATTGAGCCACACGCCGCTCGATACGTGGCTTCACTCGCAAGCTGCAGCGCCTGTGGTTCGGGAGGCGCGCCGGCCTCTCGAAACGTGGATTGAAATTGCGGCGGAAAAGAAACTGGTAACTTTGGAGGCGCTCGCGGACGAGGCATGAGCGGCGGAATGACTTTCCAAGACATGATGATCCGGCTCAGCCAGTACTGGGCCAGCCGTGGCTGCGTCATCGCGCTGCCATTTGATCTCGAAGTCGGGGCAGGAACGATGTGCCCGGAAACGTTTTTCCGCGTCTTGGGCGCGGCGCCTTGGCGTGTGGCGTACGTCCAGCCGTCACGGCGGCCGGCGGACGGCCGTTACGGTGAGAATCCGAACCGCCTGGTGAAGCATACACAACTTCAAGTGATACTTAAACCTCCTCCGGATGACGTTCAGGATCTCTATCTCGACAGCCTGGAAAGTATCGGTATCAATCTTCGCGAGCACGATGTCCGCTTCGAGGAAGATAACTGGGAGTCACCGACACTTGGAGCGTGGGGCGTAGGCTGGCAAGTGATGCTGGACGGTCTCGAGATTACCCAATTCACTTACTTCCAGCAGTGCGGTGGGATCGACCTCGATCCGGTCAGCGTGGAGCTGACGTACGGTCTCGAACGCATCGCCGCTTTCCTGCAAAACGTGAATAACGTCTTCGACGTACAGTGGAACGAACTCACCCGATACGGCGAGCTGAGACTTAAAGAAGAACTTGAGATTTCAGTCTATGACTTCGAGGCTGCTGATCCTGACTTCTGCCGGCAGGAATTTGATCTTTGCGAGAAGGAAGCACTGCGGCTGCTGAGCGTGTGGAAGCGGGAGAAACGCTTGGTCGGCCAGGAACGCAAGGAGGCGGCGAAAGAACGTGCGGGGAGGGAGCCTGCGGCAAACGGCTCCGGGCCTTCTTCTCCGCCGTGGGCTGATCCGAAGAGATTTCCGCTGCAGAAAGTCTTCGAGCTTTGCTTGAAGTGCTCGCATCTCTTCAACATCCTGGACGCTCGGGGCGCGATCAGCGTCACTGAGCGCGCGGGCCTGATTGGAAGGGTTCGCAGACTTGCCTGTCGCGTGGCGGAAATTGACGTCCAGCGAAAGGCAAGAGCAATGGAGGCTCAGCCCGCATGAGCTCCCGCGACGGTGTTTGTCTTGAATCGAATCAATAAACCGGCATCGGACGAACTTTTGTGACTGCGAAACACACAACATCTTTGCTGCTGGAGATTGGCTGCGAGGAGATTCCGGCTCGCTTTTTGGAAGCGGCGCAGCGGGACCTTGGAGACTGCATTGCCAAGGCGCTCGCCCAAGCTCGGCTGATGGGCGAATCCTCTGTGGCTCAAACGTATTCGACGCCTCGCCGCCTTGTCGTCCACGTCCCGTCTATTCTCTTGAAGCAGCCGGCCCGCACCGAGGAAGTGACCGGACCGCCCGTCAAGGCTGCATTCGATTCCCTCGGGAACCCGACACGCGCTGCGGAAAGCTTTGCGGCGAAATACGGCAAACAGGTGGCTGATCTGCGCCGCGTCACGCGGCCAAAAGGTGAATATCTGTCCCTTGAAGTGAGCGAGGAAGGCCGAGATACGCTTCAAGTGTTAGTTGAAGTTCTTCCTTCGGCGATTGGCCAGTTGACGTTTCCCAAGAGCATGTATTGGACCTCAAAATCAGGCGTCCGTTTCGTCCGCCCGATTCGCTGGATTCTCGCGTTGATGGGCGAAGGCGCATCCGCACAGGTGATCCCGTTTGAGTTTGCAGGCTTGAAGTCAGGAAATGAGACACGCGGGCACCGAATACTGGGTCCAGGTGGCGTCCCGGTTGATGGGTTTGCCCGTTACGCTCAGACACTGCGCGAGCGCGGCGTGGAGTTTGATCCGCAATGGCGCCGCAAACTGCTCCGGCTTTTCATCGATGCGTCTCTCCGCACGGAAGGCACAGGAAAAACGGCTGATTTGGCGCGAAAGGTTTTCTACCCTGCGGGCAGTCTCGCGGATTACATCGCGCGCGCCGAGGGCTTGCAGAAGGAGATGGAAACTCTTCCCAAACCGGTCGATCTCACGATCGTGACCGATGCTGAGCTGGAAACCTGGCACGTCAATTCAACGGAAACTCCGCGAGCCCTGGTGGGCCACTTCAACGAGCGCTTCTTGCGTCTTCCGCGCGAGGTGTTGGTCACGGTGATGCGCGACCATCAGAAGTACTTTGCAGTGGAAGATGGGGAAGGCCATCTGCGTCCTTGTTTTGTGGCCGTGCTGAATACGCGCACGGAAGACGAGAGCCTGATCAAGCGGGGCCACGAAAGGGTGCTGGCGGCGCGGTTCACGGATGCCGAATTCTTCTGGCAGGCTGACCAGCGCGTTTCTCTGCGCGACCGCGCGCCCATGCTCGCTCGCGTGATTTACCAGGAGAAGCTGGGCACCTACGCGGACAAAGTGAACCGGACGCTCTTGCTGTGCAGGGAGATTTTCCAGCAACTCCCGGCTTCCCTGGGCATCACGTCGGCCAAAAAGCATGCGGCGCTGGAAGCCATCCAACTATGCAAATGCGATTTGACGACGCAGATGGTTCAAGAATTCACCGAGCTTCAGGGCATTGTCGGCGGGCTCTACGCTCAAGCTCAGGGTCAGAGCGCAGAAGTTGCGGAAGCCATCTACGATCACTACAAGCCCGGCAATATGGAGGATTCATGCCCGCGTTCGGTTGTGGGCTGTCTGGTTGCGCTTTCGGATAAGCTGGACACGGTTGTTGCGGGATTCTGGGCCGGGCTCGATCCGACGGGCTCGAGCGATCAGTTTGGATTGAGGCGGGCGGGGAACGGAGTGGTGAAGATTGCAGCGGAGCGATTGCCCGGTCTGCATCTCGACGGGCTGGCTCACAGGCACCTGTCAACGGGCGTCGGGGCGGAGCCCAACTCCCCCATCGAGCGGCGTGTAAAAGATTTCCTCCAGGAGCGGGTGGAGTACTATTTGAGAGAAGTGGTGAAGCTGCGTTACGACACGACACGCGCGGTGGTGAATTCGAGCCTGGGCTGGAGCGATCCTTCGGACGCCGTTCTTCGCGGCAAGGCGCTGGAAAGCTTGATTGACAGCGCGGACTATCGCGCGCTGTCGCTCGCAGCGAAGCGGACCCGGAACATTCTGATGAAGTCGGCGGCTGATGAGGAAGCGGGCATGAACCACCTGGCGCCGGAACTGATGAAGGAAGCCGAGGAACAGAGCCTTTATGACGCATTCACTTCGATTCAGAAGCGTCTGGTCGAGCTCGAGGCGCGGAGCGACTACGAAGCGGCTTTCCGCGAGTTGGGCGGGATGAGGCAGCCGATCGATGGGTTCTTCGATCAAGTCCTGGTGATGGCGGAGCAGCCGGAGGTCCGGGCCAACCGGCTGGCGCTGCTCAGCGCCATCAACACGCAGGTATTTTCCAGGCTGGCGGATTTGTCCGAAGTGGCAGCCGACGACGGCGGCGCGGAGAAGGCGGGCGCGAGCGAGAACCGCAGAGGAGGTTAGGGTTGCCGGACTACAGGCATTGTGACGCGTGGCACAGCCGCGCTCGCAGAGCTCGACTCAAAGTGTTTCTTTAACTTTTGTCGGTGCGCCGACATTCAGACCACCTGGGCACTGAGGGAAGATGGGCTGAACGGCGCGCCTGATGCGGCAAAAGTCAAAGGGCAACAGCCAAAGCTCAAACCCCCTGCGTGAGGCGATGGACCCATGACGGAGGCCCACGGACAAACCATTAACCCTTTGGCATTTTTGTGTCCTCTTGATTCGCACTTTTCGAAGGGCGGATGCCAAATCGTAATCTTCAAGAACTTAAGGAGCTGAAAAATGGAAAAGTATGTTTACTCGTTTGGTGGCGGCAAGGCCGATGGACGTGGAGACATGAAAGACGTTCTCGGAGGCAAAGGGGCAGGGCTCGCCGAGATGACGAACGCGGGACTTCCCGTTCCACCCGGATTCACTATTGCCACGTCGGCTTGCCGGCTTTACTTTGAAAACGGCAATCGCCTGCCGGATTACATCAGCGAGGGAGTGAATCGCGCGCTGACTGACCTTGAAGCGCTCCTCGATCAACGGCTGGGCGACCGCAGGGCTCCGCTTCTGGTTTCCGTCCGTTCCGGAGCCAAGTTTTCTATGCCGGGCATGATGGATACGGTCCTTAACCTGGGAATGAATGATACGGTTGCCGAAGCGGTCGCCGAAAAGACCGCTAACCCGCGCTTCGCCTACGATAGCTATCGCCGTTTCATCCAGATGTTCGGAAACGTGGTCCAGGAAATTCACAAGGATGAGTTCGAGCACGTCTTCGACGGGCAGAAGAAGAAGCGTGGATTCAAACTGGATACCCAGCTCACTGCGGAAGACTTGCAGAAAATCATCACGGGCTACAAGCAGCTCGTCCGCAAAAAGACGGGCAAAGATTTCCCACAGGACCCACGCGAACAGCTCAAGATGGCCATCGCTGCGGTCTTCCGGTCGTGGTATAACCCGCGCGCTGAGACTTACCGCCGCCTCAATAAGATTCCTGACGACCTGGGAACAGCGGTGAACGTTCAGACCATGGTTTTCGGAAATATGGGTGAGACTTCCGGCACCGGTGTAGGATTTACCCGCAACCCTGCAACAGGCGAGAAGCAGTTTTACGGTGAATTTCTGATGAACGCGCAGGGCGAAGACGTCGTGGCCGGCGTGCGAACGCCCGTGCCGATTCGCGAGCTGGAAAACGTTATGCCCGACGTTTACAACCAGCTTCGCAACATCACCACCAAGCTCGAGCGGCATTATCGTGACGTGCAGGATTTCGAGTTCACGATTCAGGAAGGGAAGCTTTACATGCTGCAGACGCGGAATGGCAAGCGAACGGG
>JASHON010000146.1 GCA_030041095.1 Terriglobia bacterium | reverse complement strand
CAGCCGCTTCGGTGCCCCGTATCAGGGCATGACTTCAGTCATGCCGACTCTGCTCGGCCCGATTGCCGGGCTTTAGCCCCTGCGGCTTTTCGCTTGGCCAAGTAGCTGAAACTGTACGCATCAGCAGGGGCTAAAGCCCCCCTTCCTCCCGCATCTTTGCGGCACGACTAAAGTCATGCCCTGACACGAAGCGGCTTTGACCAATCCCAAAATGTAGAAACTCCGCGGAAAGGCTTACCTTTCCGAGAGCGCCAGGGATCGAATTATTTAGTGCGAGGCTGCGCCTCGTTCTGAAGTTTCTACATTTCACACTCCGTGTCCCGGTTGCTTCGGCGCACGCGTATCAAGGCGCGACTTCAGTCACGCCGCAGTGCATCGCAAACTCCAACGGCTTTAGCCGCTGGCCGGCGCCCTCAGGGGCTAAACACGCCGCGGCAAAAAGCCACTCTGTCATGCTGAGCGAAGCGAAGCATCTCTGCATTTCTATGGAAACGAATGCTGGGATTCTTCGCTACGCTCAGAATGACATTCGTTGAGGGCGCTTCTCAGCATCCTGCGTCGCCCGCTCACCATGGCCACCGTCAACAGGGACACTCCCTCTCCGCGAGCTCAATTTTACCGCCGGCCGAAACGGCCAGGCTTCAAGCCCTCCCTGACCGCGGTTCGTCCCTCCCGTTCCTCGACCCCGCGCAGAAACGCCAGCACCGTTTGCGCGGCAAGCTGCACCGTTTGGCCCTCCACGTCAAATCTCGGATTCACTTCCACAATGTCCATCGAAAGTGTATCGGGATGCTGTCCTGCACGGTAGGCGGCGTGAAGCCACAACTCGGCAGTTAGCCCGCCATCTGCCGGCGCGCTGACGCCGGGAGCAATCGATCGGTCGACTGCGTCCATGTCGAACGATACCATCAGCGGCCCTCGCCGCTCCTCATAAATTGCGTCCACCGTTTCAGTCGAAAGCTGCGACTTCCAATAATATTGTCCTCGGTGATTCGTAATAAATTCCAGATGTTCGGGAACCAGCCGCGCTTCAAGCAGCCCGGCTACCACATACTGCCGGCATGCGCCGGAGTCATGCAGTATGGCCTGGCGGAAGGGCGAGCCGGAATGCCCCAAGCCCTCGACCAGCGGTCGAACATCCGGGTGCGCATCCCAATTCAGTATGCTGATTCGATTGCCAGCCTTCGCATGGGCCAGAAAATGGCCATAAGCTGTTTCATGCCCGCCGCCAAAGATGACGGCAATAGCGCCGGCGCGAAGCCAGGGGGCGATGGTATCCGCAAGGTGCTCCTGGTCTTGTTCCAGGTTGCCAGTCACTTGAATGTCCCCCAGATTCTTGGAATGATCGAGCAATTCTCTCAGGGATTCGCCGCACGACAAGTCGAAAAGCGCTTCGTGGATTGCCGCCGGGGCCAGCGAAGCTCCAGGCCGGCCATGGTTACGCCGTACGCCTTCGTCGGAAGGAAAACCAGCTAACACCAGTCGCGGCGCAGAACTGCCCTCGAGTGTTGAGTCCATAATTCGGCTCGCCGATCGTTCTCTCTTCGCTTTCGACGAAGAAGCGCTGGTGAGCAAGAAGTTGAGCGCGCAGCTTTACGGCGCAACGCTTACCACTCATCACTCGCCACGGTCCGCTGCTTCTACGCGTTTTCCCGCAATGAAAGTCGCTACCGGCCGGTTGGCCATGAAATGATAAATCCAGTGATTCACGCTGGGCGCGTCGATAATCACGAAGTCCGCCCGCTTGCCCGGCTCCAGCGATCCGCAGCGCTCCTCTTCGCCAATCGCACGGGCTGCGTAGAGCGTTGCGCCCTTCAGCGCCTCGCACGGCGTCATTTTCTGCAGCGTGCACGCCAGGAGCATGGCGAGCGGCAGATGAAATGACGGCGCGGTGCCGGGATTGAAGTCCGTCGCCACGGCCACCGGAACACCGTGATCGATGAGCGAGCGAGCCGGAGCTGGCGGGCGGCCAAGATAAAGCGATGCGAGCGGAAGGCTCACGGCGACCGTGCCGCTCCGGGCCAACCGGCGAATGCCATCCTCAGAGACGCAATCCAGGTGATCGGCGGAAATGCAGCCTAACTCCGCCGCCAGCGCCGCTCCGCCGCTATCGCTGAGCTGGTCAGCGTGAAGTTTCGGGCGAAGGCCACAATCCATCCCGGCTTGTAGAACGGTACGAGCTTCATCGGCGGTAAACGCGCCGTCTTCGACGAACGCATCGCAAAACTGTGCGAGTTTTTGGCGTGCCACTTCTGGAATCAGGTTCTGAGCCACCTGGCGAATGTAACCCGCGCGGTTGCCCAGGAATTTCTGTGGCAAGGCGTGCGCGGCAAGCAGCGTGGAAACAATCCGCACAGGCTGCTTTTGCTTGAGCCTTGCGTAGATTCGGAGGATTCTCAATTCCTGTTCTACGGTGAGCCCGTATCCGCTTTTCACTTCAACAGTCGTGACGCCGAGCGCAGCCATCTCAGCCAGCCATTTCAGGCAGCGCGCGCTCAATTCTTCGTCGCTGGCTGACCGTGTAGCGGAAACCGTGCGGAGAATGCCCCCTCCGCGAGCTGCAATCTCCTGGTAACTGATGCCGCGAATTCGCTGCTCGAATTCATCTTCGCGCCAGCCGCCAAAAGCGAGATGAGTGTGGCAATCGATGAGGCCGGGGATAACCAGCCGGTTTTCTGCGTCGCCACTTGTTTCCAAACTGGAGGTTTCGGCCGGCAGCGCGGCATCCGGACCGGTCCACAGAATTTCACCACCTTTCCAGACAAGTGCGGCGTCACACTGGGCGTGAATCTGGCCCTGGCCATCCGGCGCGCGGCACGTGGCCAGCATTCCGATATGCCTCAAAACGGGCATAAGCTGCGTTGAGCAGGATGCTGAAAAACGCTTTCAACGAATGTCATGCAGAGCGCAGCGAAGAATCCCGGCATTTGTTTTCGAAGAGATGCAGGGATCTCTCGCCTCACTCAGCAAGGCAGCCAGGTTTTTTCCGTAGCCTGTTGGACGTCAGCCAACAGGCCACAGGCAAGAGCCAGCAGGAAAAGGCGCGGTGTCTGTCATCTGTTGCCTATGGCCTATGCCCTATGGCCTATGCCCTATGGCCTGTTGCCTGGCACTTCGATTCCGTGCTTCCGCGCCGTCTCGATTGCGGACTCGTAGCCGGCGTCTGCGTGCCGGGCAATCCCGATGCCGGGATCGTTCGTCAGCACGCGCTCGATGCGCCGCGCCATTTCTGCCGTTCCGTCCGCCACCGTCACCTGGCCCGCGTGGAGCGCGTAGCCGATGCCCACGCCGCCTCCGTTATGAATGGAGATCCAGCTTGCCCCGGAAGCCGTATTCAGCAAAGCGTTGAGCAGCGGCCAATCGGCAATGGCATCGCTGCCGTCTTTCATGCTTTCCGTTTCGCGAAACGGCGAAGCCACAGAGCCGCAGTCAAGATGGTCGCGCCCCATGACGATTGGAGCGCGCAACTCCCCTTTGGCCACCATCTCGTTCAATCGCCCTCCAAAGCGGGCTCGCTCTCCCTGACCCAGCCAGCAGATCCGTGCCGGCAATCCCTGGAATTTCACATATTTTCGTGCCAGGCGAATCCAGCGGACCAGCGCGTCATTTTCCTGAAACATTTCCTGCGCCAATTCGTCCGTGCGGTAAATGTCTTCAGGGCTGCCGGAAAGCGCCACCCAGCGAAACGGCCCGCGCCCTTCGCAGAACAATGGACGGATATAAGCGGGAACGAAGCCGGGAAACCGGTAAGCCTCTTTCACGCCACCATGCTCGAACGCCATGGTGCGGATGTTGTTGCCATAATCGAATGTGGCCGCGCCCGCTTTCTGAAGATCGAGCATCGCAGTGACGTGGCGGGAAATTGAGTCGTAGGATCGCTTCAGGTAATCTTCGGGGCTCTTTCGGCGCAGCTCTGCGGCTTCAGCCAGGCTCAGGCCGGAAGGAATATAACCATTCAGTGGGTCGTGCGCGCTGGTTTGATCCGTGAGCAAGTCCGGCACGACGCCCCGTTTCAGGAGTTCCGGAAGCGCATCCGCGCAGTTGGCCACAAGCCCTACGGAAACAGCGCGCCTCTCGCGCACAGCATTTTTCAGGATTCGGATCGCTTCATCCAGGTCGTAGACGCAAATGTCGCAATAACCGGCTCGAATGCGCTTCTTGATCCGTTCCACATCCACTTCAACGCCCAGGAAGGCGGCGCCGTTGAGCGTGGCGGCAAGCGGCTGCGCCCCGCCCATGCCGCCCATCCCGCCGGAGATCACTAAACGCCCGGCAAGATCACTGCCAAAATGTTTTCGTGCTGCGGCTGCAAACGTTTCGTAAGTGCCTTGGAGGATGCCCTGCGTCCCGATATAAATCCAACTCCCCGCCGTCATCTGGCCGTACATGATGAGCCCCAGGCGCTCCAACTCCCGGAACGTTTCCCAGTTAGACCAGCGTCCAACCAGGTTCGAGTTTGCAATTAAAACGCGAGGCGCGGATTCGTGCGTTCGAAACACGCCCACCGGCTTGCCTGACTGCACCAGCAAGGTTTCGTCACATTCGAGCGTTTTGAGCGCTGCCACAATCGCGTGATAGCACTCCCAATTGCGCGCTGCCTTGCCCGCGCCACCGTAAACCACCAGGTCTTCGGGGCGCTCGGCAACTTCGGGGTCAAGGTTGTTCATCAACATACGCATGGCCGCTTCCTGCGTCCATCCCTTGCAGGTAAGCGTGTTGCCGCGCGGCGCGCGAATCGCTTCCATAACTTTCATCGTCAGCTCCCGAAAGTGCGCTCCCTAACAGACCGCGGAAAAGGCCACAGTCTGTCATGCTGAGCGAAGCGAAGCATCTCTGTAGTTCTTTGGAAATAAACGCTCGGATTCTTCGCTCCGTTCTGAATGAGATTCGTTGAAAGCGTTTTTCCGCATCCTGCTAAAGGGCCGGTCATACGATTCATTCACAGTTCGTGGCGTCACCACTTACCACGCTCGCCTGCAAATTCCTCAAATTCACCGCTCCGGATGGCTGTGGCGAGGCGCTCGATGTCGGATGCCAGCGAGCGGTCTTCGCCTAACCGCGCCGCACGCGAGCGAACCGCGCTGCGGAGAGCCTCGACGCCTCGCCCGGCGCGCAGTGGCGCGCGATATTCCAGGCCCTCCGCGCCTGCAAGAAGCTCGATGGCCAGAATGCGCTCCACGTTCTCTACTATCGTGCGCAGCTTAACGGCAGCCGTCATGCCCATTGAGACGTGGTCTTCCTGGCCGCCCGAGGTCGGCAAATTATCGGTGCTCGCCGGGTGAGCGAGCACCTTGAGCTCGTTCAGGAGCGATACGGCCACCACATGCGGAATCATGAAGCCGGAGGAAACGCCGGGCTCGGCTGCAAGAAACGCCGGCAAGCCTTCGTTGCGGTCCGGATCGATCAAGCGTGCGATGCGGCGCTCGCTCATGCTGGCTAAAGCCACCAATGCGATGGCGCTGTAATCGAATGCGAAGGCCAGCGGAGCGCCGTGAAAATTTCCGCCTGAAAGCACGTCGCCGTCATTCGCAAACACCAAGGGGTTATCCGTCGCTGAGCCGCTCTCCACTTCGATGATGCTTCGGGCATGGTCGAACACATCCCGAACCGCGCCGTGAACCTGCGGCATGCAACGCAGGCTATAAGCGTCCTGCACTCGAGGATCGTTGATGAGATGCGATTGCCGGATTTCACTCTTTTCGAGGAGAGCAAGCAGATGCGCCGCAGCCTTGCGCTGGCCAGCGTGCGGCCGGACGGCCTGGATTCGGTGATCGAAAGGTACGGGAGTTCCGCGCAGCGCCTCGAGTGACATGGCGCCTGCTGCGTCGGCGAGTGCGGCGGCGCGTTCCGCACGGTGCAGAGCAAGTGCGCCAACCGCTGCCATAGCCTGTGTTCCGTTTAGAAGTGCCACGCCCTCTTTGGCTTCGAGCGCCAGCGGCCGCAAGCCGGCTCGACGAAGAGCTTCGGCTGAATTCAGGCGCTCGTTGCCGTAGAACGCTTCACCTTCACCGATCACGGTAAGAGCCATATGCGCCAGTGGCGCGAGATCGCCACTTGCTCCAGCCGAGCCTTTTTCGGGAATGAGCGGATGAACGCCGCAATCGAGCATGGCGAGCAATTGCTGGATGACCTCGGCGCGTACGCCGCTATAGCCAAGCGCCAGGGTGTTGGCGCGGAGCAGCATCGCCGCGCGAGTTTCAGAAATCGAAAGTGGCGCGCCCAGGCCGCATGCATGGCTGCGGACAAGGTTAAGCTGCAGTGCAGCGAGAGATGAAGGAGGGATTCGCGTCGCTGCCAGGCGCCCAAAACCGGTGTTCACGCCGTAGAGTGTCTCGCCGGCGGCGAGCGCATCCACAATCACGCGCCTGGAGGCTGCAACGGCATCGAGCGCGCCACTCGCCAAAACTGCCTTCGCCCGGCCCGTGGCTACGGCTTCAATCTGCTCGATGGAAAGCCGGGCGCCGCTCAATTCGATCGTCTCCACAGAACGAAGTGTGGAGGAAGCAGCGCGCCGAGTCAATGCCTGCTGAGAGTTCAGCTTTAATGCGAGGCCTGTAAACTTGCCCGTCTTGCCGTCCGGCATGAAGCAATGCCAGACTGAAAGACTGCGACCGCCGTTCGAGCGGGACAGCGCGTCGCGTGACGGAGTGTCGACCCTGACAGGATGCGGGAAAACGCCCTCAACGACTGTCATTCTGAGCGTAGCGAAGAATCCCAGCATTTGTTTTCGAAGAGATGCAGGGGTCTCGCGCCTCACTCGGCAAGACAGACACGCTTTCCCACAGGCTGCTAAGCCCGGCGCCCCGTTCGCATCCGAGAGGAAAAGCACGATCCCCGGAAATGCCGGTCGCCGGGCCGAGTCCAATATGCCGATCCTATCGGTGGCTGATCTTCAGAAACAGTACGGTGAGATGACGGCGGTAGACGGAATCTCTTTCAGCGTCAACTGCCACGAAATTATTGGCCTGCTGGGTCCCAACGGCGCCGGAAAAACCACCACCATTAATATGATTCTCGGCATTCTGGAGCCGAGCAGCGGCAGTGTTACGATCGACGGGTGCGACTTGGCCACGCGCCGCCGGCTGGCCCTCGAACGCACCAACTTTTCCGCCGTTTATGCTCCCTTGCCCGGCAATCTTACGGTGTGGCAGAACCTGCGCGTTTTTGCAATGCTCTATGGAGTGCCGTCGGCGAGCGAGCGCATGGAGGCCCTGCTTCATGAGTTTGAGCTCGTGCCGTTCCGAAACAAAAAATGCGGCACGCTTTCTTCCGGTGAGCAGACGCGCGTCTCATTGGCCAAAGCCCTGCTGAATCGCCCACGCCTGCTGTTGCTGGACGAGCCGACGGCGTCGCTCGATCCTGCCTCCGCGCGGGACATCCGCGCCCGCATAAGGCAATTGGCCGCAACGAAGGATATGGGAGTGCTATGGACTTCGCACAACATGCTTGAGGTAACGGAAGTCTGCCAGCGCGTGCTGTTCCTCTCGCATGGGAAAATCCTGCTGGAAGGCCATCCTAAAACTCTTCCGGGCGAATACGGGAAGGAAACTTTGGAAGACCTGTTCGTGACGGTCGCCCGCGAACCGCTCACTTTGGGGGAATGACGCTGTTGCCCGCTCCGCTACGCCGCATTGCCGCAATTCTGCTCCGGCTCGTTTACTTGCTGGAGGGCAGCTTCGCCCGGGTCGTTCCCTTGTTTGTCTGGCAGGCTCTGGATATTGTGCTGTGGGGATTCATCAGCCATTACTTGAATTCGATTTCCGCCGCCCATGTGAATTTTGTTGCTACGCTCCTCGGCGCTATCATCCTGTGGGAGTTCCTCGTCCGCGCTCTACATGGGGTGACTGTTGCCTTCATGGAAGACGTGTGGTCGCACAATTTTCTCAATATCTTCGCCGCGCCGCTGGCGATTTCGGAATATCTTACGGGCCTGGTTCTGTTCAGCGTAGCAACCAGCGTCCTGGTGCTTGCCGTCATGGTGGTGCTGGCCACAGCAGCTTTCGGGCTTTCCTTTTTCACTCTTGGCGCGATGCTGTTTCCGTTCCTGCTGCTGTTGTTTCTTTTCGGAATCGCACTCGGCATTCTCGGAGCGGCTACTGTGCTGCGGTGGGGCCCGGCGGCCGAATGGCTCATCTGGCCGATTCCTGCCTTGATTTCACCCTTGGCGTGCGTTTTCTATCCACTTTCAGCGCTTCCATCCTGGGCGCAAGGAATCGCGCGCCTGGTGCCGCCGGCCTACGTATTCGAAGGCATGCGGGGGATATTGGCGGGCCACGGCGTCGCTCTGATGCCGATGCTCATCTGCGCAGGCCTCACGCTGTTCGCGTTGCTTCTTGCCTGCAGCGCGTTCCTTGCAGTTTACCGGCGAGCCGTGCGGACCGGCCTGATTGCCCGTTACAGCGCGGAGAGCGTGAGCTGACCAATGTTTGGATGACGAACAGAATCGTTCGTGTCGCGCCGGAAAACGGAAAAGTTTTGGGATGGATCGATCTAACAGGTCTTCGATGCATGCACCACCTCCGTATCAGGGCATGACTTCAGTCATGCCGCAAAGGTGCTGAAGGAAAGAGGGCTTTAGCCCCTGCTGATGCGTACGGCTTCAGCTACGTGGCAAAGGGAAAAACCGCAGGGGCTAAAGCCCGGCCATCGGCGGACCTGAGTCGGCATGACTGAAGTCATGCCCTGATACAGGGGCACCGAAGCGGCCAGGGCGCTTGATGCGGCTGTGCCGCTTGACGTGCGGAAAGGCTTGCCTTTCCGAAAGTGCTGATGACTGAATTTATTAGGGCGAGGCTGCGCCTCGCCCGCGAGTTTCTACATTTTGGGACTGATCGAAGCCGCGTCGTATCAGTTGGTCATGTCGCTTCGCGACACCCACGAAGCGATGAAAGCGTTTGGGGTAGGGGCGGGTTTCAAACCCAGGCTTGTCCAAATTAGGTTTTTGAAAAAGGCGGAATCTCCGGTAAGTTGAGGTTTTGTGTTGCCGCACGATTAATCTCAACTGAAGGAGGTTCCACCGTGAATCGAGTATGCAGCATCT